>NZ_JBITGZ010000017.1:64580-68496 GCF_044457565.1 Kitasatospora sp. NPDC050543
GCCCTCGGGGCCGCGGCCCCCCGGGGGGGGGCCCGGGCCCCCACCCCCCCCCCCCCCCCGCGGGGGGGGGGGCCCCCCCCCCCGGGGGCCCCCGGGGGGGGGCCCCCCCCCCGGCGCCGTAGGGCTGCGCAGCGGGCGGTGCAGGGTCAGTGCTGCCAGACCCGCACGTAGTCGACCTGCATGTCGGAGGCCTGGCCGCCGGCGGCGTCGATGCCGTTGTTGAGGATCAGGTACTGCGGCGAGGAGGTGATGCCGGTCGTGATCTGGCCGACCTGCTTCCCGTCGTAGTAGTACGTGACCGAGCCGGCCTTCCACTCGGCGCCGTACGTGTGCCAGCCGGTGAAGTCGCCGGGGGCGCAGCCGCCGGGGCCGCCGGCCGGGGAGTGGAAGTGGTAGCAGGCGTTGCCGCCCAGGCCCTCCATGACGTCCATCTCACCGTCGGCGGGCCAGCTCTGGCCGTCGGTCCAGAAGGCCGGCCAGTTGGCGATCTTCGAGCCGGACGCCGGGAGGTAGATCCGGGCCTCGAAGGCGCCGTAGGTGAACTGCGCCTTGCCGTTGGACTGGACCATCCCGGAGCGGAACGGGAAGGTCTTGCCGCCGACCGTGGTCGACTGCGCGGCGGCGTTGAGGTGCAGGGCGCCACCCGCGACGCTGACCTGGGACGGCGCGTAGGCGGCCAGCTCGTAGCTGTTCACCGGCGGGGTGGTGCAGGTCGGGCAGCCCAGCCAGTTGGGGGTCCACTTGGAGGTGTCCAGGCTGGTGCTGTTGAACTCGTCGGCGAAGACCGAGCGCCAGCTGCCGGCGATGCCGAGCGGGCCGTTACCGGTCGCCGTCGGGGACGGCGAGGTGGTCGGCGTCGCGGTGGGAGTCGCCGTGGGCGTGGGCGTGGGGGTCGGCGTGGCCGTCGGGGACGGGGTGGCCGTCGGCGTGGCCGTCGGGGACGGGGTGGCCGTCGGGCTCGGCGTCGGCGTCGGCGTCGCGGTCGGGCTGGGCGAGGCGGGCGTGGTGCTGGGCGAGGCCGTGGGCGACGGCGTAGTGGTGGTCGCGCCGGAGGTGAAGGAGCGCACCGGGCTCAGGTTGTGCCAGATGTTCCCCGCCTTGTACGCGACGAAGTACGTGTACTTCCCGGCCGGGAAGGTCCGGCTGTCCGGGGTGTACGTCGTCTGCGTCGAGCCCAGCGTGGCCGGGATCGCGCCCCGGAAGTCGTACTGCGCGCCGCTCGCGGAGCGCACCGCGATGGCCAGGCTCTGGACGTTGATGCTCTTGGTGGCGTGGATCTTCGCCGTCGCCTTCACCGCGGTGGTGGGAGACGGGGAGGCGGCCGAGAGCGACAGCGAGTCGACGACCACGGGCTCGACCGCGGCCTGGGACTGGACCGACCAGACGGTCGCGCCACCGGCGACCACGGCGGTCGCGATGGCGGCGGTGGTCAACTGCTTCCAGGGCGCGGATCGGCCGCGACGATGCTTGGCTTGGTTGCGCATGCTGTGGGAGAACCCTTCCAGTACCCCCCTCAAGTTGGCACGGACCCCAGCCGCGGCAGGTGCGGAGGGGAGCCCGATGAAGGTGGAGCTAACGCGAGACCGCCCGTTCGGCGCAACCTCGCCCCGGGCGCCCAGCCACCGACGGTGATCTTCGCATACGGACAAACCCGCAGGTCGGCGTCGGTTTAGACGAGGCCTCAGTCCACCGTTGTGAGGTCGCGCACAAGTGAGCGCGGTCACAGCCCGGGCGCCCGCCCGCCAGGCGGGCCTGCTCGCTCGTCTCACGGGGGAGGCTCCGTATCGGTGTCACCGGCAGCAAGGTCGTACACGATCGTCGATGGGTGCCGCGCACCGCCCGGCAGGCGCGTGAGGCAGCTGCGCCCAGGTGGCAAGAAGCCATCCACCGCCCCCACCCTCGACGGTCCTGGGCGGACACCGACCACCTCTGCCTCACCGGCCCGCCCGATTTCCCGACGGCCGGGAGGCTGTCGGCTGCCTTGAGCGCATGACCACAGCGCCCGGGCGAAGCTCAAGCTCCCGTCCGCGATCGCTCCGGCCGACGCGGCGCAGACCATGTCCCGCGCCGAGTGGCAACGCACCTACCTGCGCTGGTTGCTACGGCCGGGAAGGTTCGCCGGGTCGGGTACGAGATGATCACGTCATGAGTGAGATCGTCTTGATGTCGGATCCCAAGGTTGCCGCCGTGCCCGTCGCAGAATGCGGTGAACGTCTCGTGGACGTCCGCCGAAGCGGCTCGTTGCTGACCGATACCCGCAAGCAGGACCGGGCGGACGCCTTCGCCCACCTGCGGGAGGGGGTGCTGGAACGGCTGCTCAAGGCCCAGGAGTTGCTGCCGCAGGGTCTGCGGCTGCTGTTCGTCGAGGGGTATCGGCCACCCGCACTCCAGCGGACGTACTTCGAGGAGTACGCGAGTCAGCTGCGGGCCGGCCACTCCGAGTGGTCCGACGAGCAGATCCACTCGGCGGCGAGCCGGTATGTGTCACCTCCCGACATCGCACCGCACAGTGCCGGCGCCGCCGTCGATCTCACCTTGGCGGATGCCGATGGACGCGAGCTGGACCTGGGTACGCGGATGAACGCGAGCCCGGAGGAGAGCGATGGTGCGTGCTACACCCAAGCCGTCGACATCAGCGAGGAGGCTCGCGCCAACCGGCAGCTGCTGGGTTCGGTGCTGACCGCTGTGGGTCTGGTGAACTACCCCACGGAATGGTGGCATTGGTCCTACGGCGACCGCTACTGGGCTCTGGCGACCGGGGAGGCCGCGGCGCTCTACGGGCCGAAGGAGATCGGCTGGCGCCCCTGACCGGTCCGGCCTTGCCGCGGCGCCGGCGGTCGGCGGCTTCTGGCGCAGGAAGCCTCCGGTATGCAGCAGTAGGTAGCAACCCATCGGAGAGCTGCGGTGCTGGTCACGCGCAGAGACGGGAGAAACGTAGCGGTGGTGTGATGAACGCGTCCACTGGCCTGATCACCATGTGGCATTTGCCCCGCTCTCTCGGCCGGAGCGGAGCGCCGCGCTCTCCCTCAGCTCCGCTTCTGTGCGTCCAGTGCTCCGGGGTAGGTCGACAACAGGCCCGACCTGCTGCTGAGTTGTTCAGACCTTCAGTCGGGCCCGGGCGTTCGTCCGGGCCCAGGCCGGCTGTGTTCTTCGCGGGCCGGCAGACCGGCAGCCCAGGCCCGGAGTGTCGTGAAGTCGGGTGGGAGCAGCCCCAGTCGGGGGTCGATCCGGTGCAGCAGCGCTGGGCCGGGGTGGTGGACGGCGACCCAGTCGCGGTCTGCCCGGGTGATGTCGTCGTCGAGCCAGGCGAAGGGGCGCCCGGCTGCCCAGGAGACGAGGTCGGGGGTCTTCCAGAACACCCCGTCGCCCGGATCCGGCCGGGGGGTGGACCAGGTGATGACCGGCAGCTCGGGAAGGCCGAGAACGGGAGCCACGTAGGTGTTGGCCTCCTCCTCCCAAGTCGTCGCCCACACCAGGTCGAACGGCAGTGACGCCAGCTCGGCGCCGTGTGCCGGGTTCAGCCAGACTCGCAACGGCTTGGGCCTCTTGCCGGGTGTGCCCCAGGCGGACAGCCGCCGCTTCTCCATGGCGAGCCAGCGTGGGGTCGACAGTCGGTGGGTCTCGTACCCGTCCGGACGGCGGGAGGGCTTCGCTGCATAGGGGTTCAGCGGCCCGTCCACGTCGACGAGTAGCAACGGTCGCGCCGAGCCGGCGTCCTCGGTCATGCGCCGTACCGTACAGGCGGCCGGGTCTCTGTGGCTTCCGAGTTCGTGGCGTGGGCGTGGGCGTCGGCGTCGGCAGGCGAGCAGTGGCGGGCGGCTGGGCCGCGCCGGGTGCGGGGGGGGGGGGGGGGGGCGACAGAACGGGCACTGGGTGGAATAACCGGGCGTGGGGGGGGGCGGGTAAGACCCGATGG
>NZ_JBITGZ010000017.1:68506-166924 GCF_044457565.1 Kitasatospora sp. NPDC050543
GGGGGGGGTGGGGGGGGGGGGGGGGGGGGGGGGGTGGGGGGGGGGGGCGCGGGGGGGGCGGGGGGCGGGGGCCGGGGCGCGCGCCGGGCCGCCGCCCCCCCCCCCCCCCGACAGATCGGGCACTGGGTGGAATTCCCGGGCGTGGCGGGTGGCGGGTAATCGCCGATGGGCGTCAGGCGTCGTTGACAGTCATCACATGTCCCCCACAGGATTCACCCGCTTTACACAACTGATGAGGTGTCACATCACCTGCCGGTGGTGTGGATCGTCGGCGACACGCCCCTTCGGAAGGATCCCCGATGCGTCGTACCGCAGCTCTGCTGATGACCTCGCTTCTCGCCTCCGGCGCCGCGCTGACCGCGCCGGGCGTCGCCCAGGCGCAGGAGTCCGGCCCCGCCGGCACGACGGCCTCGGGCTGCTGGGCCTATGCGGCCGGATGGCAGGCCATCGGCACCTGTTCGGGCATAGACCCGTTGCAGACCTGGAACGTCTACGCCACCTGTCGCTACTGGAACTTCGACCACACGGTCCAGTTCAGCCGTCCGACCTACGGCTTCTCGATGCTCGGCAACGGCACGACGTCCGCCTCGTGCGGTGTCGGTGACGAGGTGTCCTTTCCGGGGATCACGCTCGGGCGGGTGCTTCCGCCGGAGCCGGCCGGTCCGGTGGGGCAGATCACCGGCTATGCGAACAAGTGCGTGGACGTGTCGGGTGCGGCCACGAACAACGGCACGAAGATCGACATCTGGGACTGCAACGGCACCAACGCCCAGAAGTGGAAGGTCGCCGCCGACGGCACCGTCCGCGCCCTGGGCAAGTGCATGGACGTCAAGGGCGCCGGGACGGCCAATCACACCCTCGTCCAGCTGTACGACTGCAACGGGACCGGCGCGCAGCAGTGGCGGGCCCAGCCGGACGGTTCGCTGGTGAACCCGCAGTCCGGACGCTGCCTGGACGATCTGGGCTTCGTCACCACCAACGGCAACCAGCTCGGCATCTGGGACTGCAACGGCGCGGACAACCAGAAGTGGAACCTGCCGGTCTGACGGCCGCAGCCGACGCCGACGCCCGGCGACCACGGGCGCATCTCCACGAGCTCGGGCGCATCCGGGAGCTCGGGTGAGCTCCCGGGCGGCGGCGTCAGGCCTTGTCGGCCGCCTCTGCCGGGGCGGGCTCGGGGTGTGCGGGCGCCCGGGGCAGCCGCCAGAGCAGCGGCAGCGCGGCGGACGCCACCACGGCCAGCAGGCCGGCCAGCGCGATCGCCCGGCCCGTGCCGATGCCCGCGACCTGGTTGTACGCGGCGGTGAGCGCGTCCCGCGTCGACTGGTCCACCGAGGACAGGATCTGCGCCGCGAGTTCGGAGTCGGTCACCGCGTTGCCCAGCTCCTGGGCCTGGTCCTGGGTGAGCCCGGCCGCCGTCGCCTGGTCGATCGCGCGGTTGGTCTCGACGGCCTGCTGGACGGCGACCAGCGCCGCCACGCCGAACGCGCCGCCCAGCATGCTCGTCACCTTGAACATCCCGGACGCGGTGCCCGCGAGCTCCTCCGGTGGCCCGGCCACCGCGGTGTCGGACAGCGGGATCGACATCAGCCCCAGGCCGGACCCCAGCACCAGCAGGCCGACGGCCACCACCGCGTAGTTGTAGTCCCGGCCGACGACGGCCGTGAGCAGCGTGCCGGTGCCGAGCAGCAGCACGCCGACTAGGACCGGCAGCCGCGGACCGTGCCGGGCGGAGACCCGTCCGCCGATCGGGTTGAACAGCAGGATGGTCGCGGTGGAGGGCAACAGGAGCAGCCCCGCGGTGACCGCGCTGTACCCGCGGACCTCCTGGAGGTACAGCGTCAGCAGGAAGCTGACGCCGGCGAAGACGAAGTTCATCACGGAGTTGGCCGCCAGCGCCCCGCAGAACGGGCGGGAGGAGAACAGCCGGAGGTCCACGAGCGGGTCCGCAAGACGGGACTCCAGCAGGACGAAGAGACCGGCGAGTACCACCGAGGCGATCAGCAGCCCGATGATCACCGGGTCGTCGAAGCCCTCCTCCTGGCCCGCGGTGCAGCCGTACAGCAGGCAGAACGCGGCCAGTGCGCTGGTCAGCACCCCGAGCACGTCGATGTGCCGGGACGCGTTGGGGTCGGTGGACTCCACGGCGCAGCGGTGGACCAGGTAGAGGCCGACGAGTGTCAGCGGCGCATTGATCCAGAGGATGGAGCGCCAGCCGAGGGCGCTGGTGAGGATGCCGCCGACGGCCGGCCCGGCGGCCTGGCCGACCCACGCGACCGCCATCCAGGCCCCGAAGGCGCCCGGTTGCTCCTCCGGGGGGAACATCGGCGGGATCAGGGCCAGGGTGGCGGGCAGGATCATCGCCGCGCCGACGCCCATCAGCGCGCGGCCGGTGATCAGTCCGGCGACCCCGGGCACGAAGGCGGCCAGCAGGGACAGCGCACCGAGCGTCACCAGGCCGAGTTCGAGCATCCGTTTGCGCCCGTAGACGTCACCGAGGCGACCGGCGGCGAGCACCAGGGCGCCGGTGGAGAGGCTGAACGCGTTGTTGGCCCACTGCAGGCCCGGCAGCGAGACCGAGAGCTCGCGGGAGATGGTCGGGACGGCCACACCGAAGTCCGCGAAGGACAGCCAGACCGTCCCGGCGGCGATGCACATCCCGGCGAGCGCCGTCCGGCGGCGCGCGGGGTAGTCCGGCCGCGGCGGACTCGTCAACACGGGCATGACCGGGCTCCCAGGCTCTGGCCGGTGGCCCATCGGGCACCGCCGGGCGATCCGCCGTACCGGCACCGGGGCGGATGGCTCCACTATCGGAAGGGCCGCCGGATCCCGCCATTCGAAGGCCCGGGTCGGGCGACGGCCGGGAGCCGGGCGTCCGGCGCGTCGAGAGGGAGTCGGGAGGGAATTCCGGGCGCGTCTGTGGCACGTCCGTGGCACGTCCGTGGAGCTCTGGGGGCCGGGCGCGGCGTACGAGCGTGGCGCTCGCCGCCCACGCATCCGGTCCCCGGGACAGGCGCCCTGCTGCGCGGCGCGGATCTTGACCGAACGGGTGAACCTGCGGGCCGGCCGGGCGGATCCGCGCTCAGGCCGTGAGCAGCTGCCGGCGCAGCGCGTCCGTCAGGTCCTCGCCGATGCCGAGTCGTTCGACGGCGTAGCCGTGCGCCGAGCCGTACTCGGCGGCGAGGTCGGCCAGGAAGAGCCGCATCACCTCGGCCGGCGCCCGCCCGTATCCGGGCCATATGAGGGTGCGGGTGGGGTTGGCCGCGCGCCAGTCGGCGACCAGCCTGGCGGTCGCGAGTTCGGTGAGGGCGAAGTCTTCGAGGATGTCCTGTTCGTCGACGCCGAGCAGGGCCAGCACCAGGGCGGCCAGCAGGCCGGTGCGGTCCTTGCCGGACGCGCAGTGGAACACCAGGGGGCCGCTGTCGGAGGCGATCACCTCCAGTGCCTCGCGCAGCTCCGCGGTGCCGTCGTGGGCGACCTCGGCGTAGCGGTCGGCGAGGAAGCGCCACGGGTCGAGGTCCGGGTCGATCTCCGCCTGGTCGTAGGGGCGGTGCTCGACGCTGAGGTTGAGGTAGGTCAGGCCCTCGCTCTGCGGGACCCGGCCCTTCGCCGCTATCTCCCACGGGTAGCGGAGGTCGATCACCGTCCGGATGCCGAGGGCTCGGAAGCGCTCCAGGTCCGCGCCCTGGAGCTTGGCCAGCGAGTCCGAGCGGAACAGCCGGCCCCAGCGGAGCGTGCGGCCGTCGCCGGTGCGGTAGCCGCCCAGGTCACGGAAGTTGTGCAGGTGCTCGAATGCGAGATGTCTGGTCACCCGCGCCACCCTACGAGTGCGGGGGCCGGCCGGGTTGGCGGGGGTGGCCCGGATCGGGCGGCGTCCCGCCGCCGCTCTCGGGCGTCCGGGCCCACGCGGCCGGGCCTCGGGTGCGGTCCTGACCCGGTCCTGACAGAAGATCAGGTTACTATCTAGTAGACCTGAGTAGTCAACGGGGTGAAGCATCCCCCATGAATCCTGAAGGACCTGACCTTGCTCCGTCGCCCGCCCCGCGGTCTCGGCCGTCTCGCCCGCCCCGCCCTCGTCCTCGCCGCCGCGTTGACCGCCCTGCCCGCCGTACCCGCGCTGGCCGCCACGCCTGCGCCGGCGCCCGCGCCGGGGAGCGCCCAGCCCGCCGCGGCCCCGCACCTCGACGCCATCGAGCAGACGCTGCGTCAGGTCTCCCCGGGGCTGGAGGGGACGGTCTGGGAGCGGACGGCCGGTAACAGCCTGGACGCTCCGGTGTCCGACCCGGGCGGGTGGCTGCTGCAGACCCCCGGCTGCTGGGGCGACGCGAGCTGCACCGACCGGGTCGGTACCCGCAAGCTGCTCGCCAAGATGACGGAGAACATCTCCCGGGCGACCCGCACCGTCGACATATCGACCCTCGCGCCGTTCCCCGAGGGCGCGTTCGAGGACGCCATCGTCGCGGGCCTCAAGGCCTCGGTGGCGGCGGGGAACAAGCTCCAGGTCCGCATCCTGGTCGGCGCCGCGCCGCTGTACAACATCAACGTCCGGCCCACCGCCTACCGCGACGACCTGGTCGCCAAGCTCGGCTCCGCCGCGTCGAACGTGACCCTCAACGTCGCCTCGATGACCACCTCCAAGACGGCGTTCTCCTGGAACCACTCGAAGCTGCTGGTGGTCGACGGCCAGAGCGCGATCGCGGGCGGCATCAACAACTGGAAGGGCGACTACCTCGACACCGCCCACCCGGTCTCGGACGTCGACCTGGCGCTGACCGGCCCGGCGGCCGGTACGGCGGGGCGCTACCTGGACACCCTGTGGAGCTGGACCTGCCAGAACACCGGCATCCTCTCCGCCGCCTGGTTCGCCTCCTCCAACGGCGCCCCGTGCCTGCCCACCCTGGAGCGCGACCGCAACCCGGGCCCGGTCGCCGCGACCGGCGGCGTGCCGGTCATCGCGGTCGGCGGCCTGGGCGTGGGCATCAGGAACAGCGACCCCACCTCGCCGTACCGCCCGGCCCCGACGCCGTCGGCCGACACCACCTGCGGCCCGCTGAACCTGCGTGACAACACCAACGCCAACCGCGACTACGAGACGGTCAACCCCGAGGAGAACGCGCTGCGCGCCCTGGTGGCGGGCGCCACGGACCACATCGAGATCTCCCAGCAGGACGTGAACGGCACCTGCCCGCCGCTGCCGCGCTACGACGTGCGCCTCTACGACACCCTCGCGGCCAAGCTGGCCGCCGGCGTGAAGGTCCGGATCGTGGTCAGCGACCCGGCGAACCGGGGCACGGTCGGCAGCGGCGGCTACTCCCAGATCAAGTCGCTCGCCGAGGTCAGCGACACCCTGCGGGCCCGCCTCACGGTGCTCACCGGCGACGCCGGCAAGGCCCGCGCGGCGATGTGCGGCGGCCTCCAGCTCGCCTCCTTCCGGGCGGCCCCCGGCAGCACCTGGGCGGACGGGCACCCGTACGCGCTGCACCACAAGCTGGTGTCGGTGGACGGCTCGGCGTTCTACATCGGCTCCAAGAACCTGTACCCGGCCTGGCTGCAGGACTTCGGCTACATCGTCGAGGACAAGACCGCCGCGGCCGGACTCGACCGTGACCTGCTCGCCCCCGAGTGGCAGTACTCGCAGGCCACCGCGACCGTCGACTACAGCCGGGGGATCTGCCAGGCCTGACGGCCGGATGGCGGTGAGCCTGCTCCGTCCAGCGGCGCGATCGCCCGGCCGACGCGGCGTCATGAAGCTTCATGACGCCGCGTCATGCCACGCCGTGCCACGTGATGCCATGCCGTGGCGCGTCATCCCGCCGCGTGGCAAACCGTGCCGCACCGGCAGGCGAACGCCTGCCGGTGCGAATCGGCTCGGGCTGTGAGCCCCTGCGATGCCGGTCGCCGATGCGACGCCCGTCAGTCCTTGAAGGCGTCCTTGATCTTCTCCTCGGCCTGCCTGACGTCGCTCTTGACCTTGTCGGCCCGGCCCTCGGCGGTGAGGCGTTCGTTGCCGACCGCCTTGCCGGCGGCCTCCTTCGCCTGGCCCTTGGCCTTCTCGGCCATGTTCCTGACCTTGTCGTCGCCACTCATGTAGTGCCTCCTCGGCTGCCCGATCCTCCGGCTCTTTGCCGCCCGGGCATGGGGCGCGCCTGCCCCGGCCCGGGAGGTTCATGCACGCCGGCCACCACCGGGCCTCCGAGCGGGCGCTGCGCATCGCCGAGGACAGGCTGGCGGTCATCGACGAGCGGATCGCGGCGCAGACGGCGGCCCGGGACCGCCTGGCGGCCGCGCTGCGGAGCGCGGCCGACCGCCCGCATTCGCCGTGAATTGCATCATCGTCCAGCAAACGTGAAATGCATCACCGTCCAGCAAAGGGGACATACACCTGTATACGGAGAACTGCCCTGGCGACTGTCGCATTTGGGTGGAAGCAGGGTCGCGCGGGCGGGCCCTCGGGCGGGTATCACCATCTGGCGGCCCCTTCTCCGGGCGGGACGGTCTCTGGTAGACACGGCTGATCGCCCCCCCGCTCAGCACCCCGGACCGGAGCCGCGCCATGGACCAGGACCGCTCGACCGATCTCATACCCTTCGACATCGATCTGACCGTCGAGGAGGCCCGCCGCCGGGCCGAGGTGATGGCCGCGCTCGGACCGCACTGGGACCCGGTCGAGGTCATCCGGGGCGAGGACGAGGCGTACGCGCTGCTCTACTCGGGCCTGGACGCCGAGCAGCAGCGGACCTACGACGAGCTGGTGGCGGCGGGTGTCCTGCCCGGGGAGGGGCCCGGCCGTGCTGCCCATTGACCCGCAGGCGGACATCGGCCGTCGTGCCTGGGTGGCGTGCCCGAGCTGCAACGACGCCCGGGACTGCTCGCCGTGCCAGGACCGCCGCACCTGCGGCGAGCACTGGCGCTACCTGATCTCCAACACCGGCAGCCTGCTCCACCTCCAGTGCCCGGGCTGCACCCATCTCTGGGACCACGAGACCGGTTTCGGCGCCGGGTCGCGCCGGTAGCGACCGCCGCCGCAACTCCGCCCCGCCGCCGCCTCGCGGACCCGCCGTGGACCGGCCGAGGAATGCCCAGCGCTCAGAGCCGCCGGCAGAGCAGGGCGTCCGGTGTCCGGGGGGAGCCGATCCGTCCCGTCCACGCGAGGCCGGCCGCGTACTCGTCGCCCGCGCACTGGCCCTTGTAGTCGCCGTAGGCGAACTCGCCGCCGGGGGAGAGTGCGGGGCGGTTGTCACCGCGGTCGAACCAGAGCGTGCGCCCCGCGCTGCCCAGCGTGGCGCGGGCGGGCGCGCACAGGGCGGCGGACGGGGCCGGGCCGCGCAGGCTGAAGCCGATCAGGTACTGGCCCTGCGGGCATTCCAGCTTGCTGTAGCCGACGGCCCAGTCGCCGCTGAGCACGTACCGTTCGTCGCGCACCACGGTGGCGGCGCCGTCGCCCCGGCGCAGCTCGCCCGTGCCGGTGTCGGTGCACAGGCCGTGCCCGGCGCTGCGGCTGACGCCGATCAGCCGCTGGCCGTCCGGGCAGGTGGCCTTGTGCGCGCCGATGTCCCAGTCGCCCTGGGCCAGGGTGCGCAGCGAGCGGACGGCGTCGCCGTGGTCGGTGTCGAGCATGTTCCAGTGGGCCGGCGCGGGGACCGGGCCGGTCCGGCCGGGCGCGGTGACCAGGCGCTGCCAGGCCGGGGCCCGCCAGTCGTCGCCGTCCAGCAGGCCGGTGCGCCGCCCGGCGGCGTCCCAGCGCAGCAGGGCCCAGGTGTCGCCCTGGCCGTTGCCGCTCCAACCGAGCAGCGGCCAGTACGCGAAGTCGGTGTCGTTGGCGACCAGGTAATCGGTGAGGTTGCCGAACCAGGCGATCGCCCGGGGGTCCCGCTCGTCGGGGCCGATGCCGAACTCGCTGACCCACAGCGGCGCGGTGTGGTGGCGGCCGTCGGTGGTTACGAAGAACGCCTCCTGGTCCAGCGCCGCGAACAGCTGCTCCCTGGTGAGGTCCTGGTAGCGCGGGTCGTGGGTCTCGCCGGTGCCGTACGCGCCGGTGTGGCGGGGGCCGGTGTAGCCGTAGAAGTGCGCGGAGTACACCAGCTTGTCCGGGCGCAGCAGGGTGTGGGAGAGCGTGCGGGCCGGTTCGAGGACCGGGCGGCCGTGCGGCAGGCCGTCCGCGGGGATGCCCGTCCAGTTGATGCCCTCGATCATGATGAGCAGGTCGGGGTTGGCGGCGGCGAGGATGCGGTCGGCGGCCTCCTGGGAGGCGGCGAACCAGTCGTGGCCGTCGCCCAGGCCCCAGTTCGGGTCGTCGAGGATGTTGCGCCGGACCTCGTTGTAGAGGTCGGCGCCGACCACGCGGTGGTCGTCTCGGTAGCGCGCGGCCATGAAGACCCAGTCGTCCTCCCACTGGGCGGTGGACTGGGAGGTGTTCCAGCGTTCGTTGCCGTCCAGGGCGCAGCACCAACGGCTGGTGTTGGTGTGGTTGTTGAGGACGACCGCGAAGCCGTCGGCGGTCAGCGCCGAGACCACCGCGTCGTACACCTGGAGGGGGGTGCGCCCGCGTAGCTGCGGGTTGGCGGCGACGGCGGCGTCCGGGACGGGGGTGCCGGTGTGGATCATCTGGTTGGAGAAGGGCAGCCGCACGCTGTTGATGCCCAGCTGGTGGAAGCCGGCCAGCAGGGTGGGAAGGGCGACGCGGTCCAGGCCCAGCGGGATGCCGTGGGAGTCCTCGCCGCTGTGCTGCTGGGCGGGGTCGTCGGGGCTCCCGGAGCCGGTCCAGCTGCCCTGGGCACCGCCCCAGTTGGCGGACCTCAGCTTGAAGCGGGCGCCGGTGGCGTCGACGATGTACCGGCCACGGGTGGAGAGCGGGCCGGTCCACGACTCGGCCAGGGCCGCGCCCGACATCGGGGTCGCCGTCGGCGCCGAGGTCGCCGCCGACGTCGTGGCGGCGTCGGCGCCGGCGAGGCTCGCGGCCGGTGGCTGCCCGATCGCGGTGCAGGTGATCAGGACGGCCAGGGCGACGGCCGGGCGCAGCAGTGAGCGGTACATCGAAGTGTGTCTCCCGTTCGGGGGCGTGGGGGCGTGGGGGCGTGGGGCGTGCGAGGGCGGGGCTCGGGCGGTCGTGCGCCCCCCCCCCCCCGGGTGGGGGGGGGGGGGGGGGGGGGGGGGGGGGGGGGGGGGGGGGGGGGGGGGGGGCGGGGGGGGTGGGGGGCGGGGGGGGCGGGGGGGGCCGGGCGGGCCGGGCGGACGGTCAGCGGTGGTTCTGGAACTGGACGACCTGCTGGTAGGTCGGCCGGTTCTGCCAGGTGGTCTTGGCGTCCGTCACCCCGCCGAGCGGGCGCTGGATGATGGTGTCCGCGCACCACTGGTCGCCGGCCGCGCAGTCCCCGTCGCCCGGGTAGACCTGGGCGGGCGTCTGGGCGAGTGCCTTGCGCAGGCTGTCCAGCAGCACCGTGCGGCAGGCGCCCTGGTCGCCGCCGCCGCAGTACGTCCGGGCCAGCGGGCCGGCCACCGGCTGGCCGGCGACCGCCCGCAGGTCCTTGTCCAGGAAGCTCCACCAACCGAACTGGAACGCCGAACCCTTGTGCGGGATCGCCTCGTTGGCACTCACCCCGCCGCTGGTCGGGCCGCTCTGGCCGCCGGACGGGGACTCGTTGATCTGCAGTGCGCCGGTCAGTGCGCCGAACAGCTGGTCGCCCAGGCCGGGCCGGAAGACCGCCTCGGCCAGCAGCGGCCACCAGGCGTCCATGGTGCGGATCGCCTCGGCGTCGGCGTAGGCGTGGCTGCCCGGGGTGGTCTCCCGGCGCAGCGAGCCGCCCGCCCGCCAGGTCTCCAGCTTCTGCACGGCCGCGGCCAGCGCCGGATCGCCCACCGGGGCGCTGCGGATCACCCGCAGCAGGTCCGGCAGGACGTCCTCGGCTCGCAGGTCCGCCAGCGCCGCGCTCTCCATCGCCTTGGTGAGGGAGCTGCGGGTCACCTTGGTGCCGCTCCGCACGAGGGCCTTGACGCGGTCGTCGAGCAGGTTGCCCCGGTGCACCGAGCCGTTGCCGAAGCCGGCCGTGGCGAAGTCGTCGGCCTGCTTGTTGTTCCAGGAGATGTAGTAGTCCTGGTTGACCGACTGCGGGTGCTCGGCGGGCGGGGTGTAGCGGGCGGTGTTGCCGGCCGGGTCGAAGTCCCGCCACTCGTAGGCGGGTTCGGCCCTCATCGGCAGCCCCGGGTCGACGCCGGGTGTGCGCACGGGGTTGCTGCCCGAGTTGTAGTACGCGGTGTCCCGGGAGTCGGCGTAGAACCAGTTGAAGGCGTAGTTGATGTTCTGCGCCGCCTGCTGGAAGCCCGCCGGGTCGTGCACCGCGCCCGGGTCGTTGAGCATCTGGAAGCCGATGATGGAGTCGGCCTCGTGGCGGTAGGTGGAGCGCAGTGCGGTGAACGCGACCGGCTTGCCGGCGACCGTCCCCCTGGCGGTGACCACACCGTAGTCGGAGCGGTACATCACCAGGGTGTAGGAGCCGGCGGGGGTGGAGTCGGCGGCGGTCGGGCTCCAGGCGTTCTTTCGCTCCAGCCGCTCCAGCGGGATGCAACTGCCGTGCCAGAGGTAGGAGTTGGAGGCCAGGGTGACGGGCGATCCGTCGGTGGTGCAGAGCGGCACGGCGTAGCTGTCGGTGATGTCCTGCCCGGCGGAGGTGGCGCTCCAGGCGTAGTCCTGGCCCCGGCCGAGCTGGACGTAGAAGCTGAGGCCGGCGAAGGCGGCGCCGCGGGCGCTGATCCCCGGGCCCTGGAGCTCCTCCAGCATCAGCAGCTGGGGCGCGAAGTACCCGGCCTGCGGGCCGAAGACCGCCGCCGGGTGTCCGTCGTCGGTGTAACGCCCGGAGACCACGAGGGCGTTGGACATGCCGTGCCTGGCGCTGAGCAGGTTGCCGGGCAGGACACCGGGCGCCGCGGTGGTGGGCTGGTCCGCGGAGCCGGTGGCGTCGTAGATCAGCCGCTCGGGCACCACCGAGCCGGGGTCGGGCAGCGCGAGGCCCTGCGGGTCGTCGGGCGGCTGCGCGTAGGGGAAGCTCTGCCCGTCGTGCAGGGTCTGCACGGCCTCCGGGTCGTCCGCCTCGCGCAGCGACTTCCAGACGGCGTCGCCGGCCTCCTTGCCGTACTTCGCCTCGGCGGTCGACCTGACCTGCGCCGAGGCGAGCTCGCCCCCGCCGCCGGCGCCGAACAGTGCGCCGACCACGGAGGCGAGCGCCACCAGGTCGGTCAGCTTGAACGCGTCGATGCCGCCGGCGTTGGTGATCGGGTCGATGTGGCCGGTCAGGTCGTACTCGCCGGGGAAGTACCGGCCGTCGTAGGACTCCTTGACGTACTGGTTGATCCCGTCCAGGTAGGCCTGGGCGTCCGTCAGTGCCTGCCGGGCGCGCTCGCCCTGACCGGCGATGGAGTCGATCTGGCGCTGGAGCTCGGCCTCGGTGTACGGCGCGGCCTGCCAGAAGCTCTGCTCCAGCTGGCGGTTGGCCGCGGCGCCGCCGGCGAAGCCGGAGAGCTGGCCGCGCCCGACGTGCCGGAAGAGGTCCATCAGCCAGAGGCGGTCCTGGGCGGCGGCGTACCCGGCGCCGTACTCCGTCCCGTAGCGGGTGGTGCCGGTGATGTGCGGGACGCCGGTGGGCTTGTCGCGGACGATCGTCACGTCGGTGCGCGGCCGGGTGGTGCTGGCCACCTGGTCGGCGGAGACGCCGAAGGAGGCGTCGTTGAAGAAGCTGCGCAGCTTGTCATCGGTCAGCCCGGGGTAACTGCCGGCCAGCGCGGCGTAGGGGGCGAGCTGGTCGTCGGTGTGGGCGGGGCGGGTGCCGAAGACCTTGTGGACGAGGATGTCGGCGAGGGTGGCGTTGCCGTTCTCGCCGGGTGGCAGGATGTCCAGGCACCGCCCGCCGCAGTAGTCGGTGGCGGCCCGGACGGTGGCGGCCCCGGCTTCGGCGGCCGGCCCGGTGGCGCCGGCGGCGGCCGGGCCGGTGGCCAGGGCGGCGGTGGCGAGGAGGGCGGCCGCGAGGGCGGTCGTGGGGAGTCTGAGCGCGTGGATGCCGCGTTGCATACCAAGCTCCTCCGTGATGACTACGGGGAGTTGACGGTATTGCGGTTACTGGCCGGTTGCCTAGTGGTTTGGCAGGGACTCTTCACCCCCGGGGCGTGGCGGGGCCTCCCGTCGAGGCCGCTCGCCCGTCGTCGCGCGGGTGCGATCCGCAACCCGACCGGGAACCGGGCGAGTTGGCGCCGCCTGCTGCTGGAGGTCGGCGTCGGTCTCACCGGTGACGGCCATCTCCACCGGCTGCGGCCCGCTCGCGAGGACGGCCGGGAAGCCGTGATCGAGCACCGCCCGGACGGTCTGATCGAGGCGCGTGCAGGTGTACGGCACCGCGCCGACGGGCGGGTTCCCGGCCGTCGCCTCCTTCCCTCGCGTGGTCTCAATTTGGCTCTAAACCCCATCAAGATCATGTCTTGGTGGGGTTCGTCATTTGCCTGACAGCTGGGCGGCCCTTGGGCGATCGTGTCTTCTCGCTGAAGTCGACAGTCGATCAACCCAAAGGCCGTGATGGACAGTCTGCAAGACGGCGCCGCGCGCGTCGAGGCCCTGGCCGGGTTGTCCCGGTTTCGCCGTGGGAGTTCCGCCTGGCCCAGGCCGCCACCCACTCGGCGCCGGCCCAGGAGTCGGCCACCCACCCACGACCGCTTCGGCCAGGTCACCGCCCGCTGCTGGGGACGCCTGCACCCGAAGCTGGAACGACGCGGCTCCTGGGCCAACCACCAGGGCGAACTCCCCATCGTCGAGGGAACACTGGTCCACCTCACGGTCGAGTACCTGCCCGGCAACCGCGACCCCAAGCCGCTGTGGCTGTGGCACAGCGACCCCGACGCCGCCGCGCACGACGTCGACCGCCTCTGGCGGATCTTCCTTCGAAGATTCGATATCGAGCACACCTTCCGCTTCTTCAAGCAGACGCTCGGCCTGACCCGCCCCCGCCTGCGCACCCCCGGACAGGCCGACCGGTGGGTTTGGCTGATCCTCGCCGCCTACGCGCAACTCCGACTCGCCCGGCCCCTGGCCGAGGACCTGCGGCGCCCTTGGGAGAAGCCACTGACGCCGGACCAGCTCACCCCCGCCCGGGTCCGGCGCGGCTACCCCGCATCCGATGGGCCGTGGGCACTCCAGCCCGCGCGCCAAAAGCCTCCCAGCCCGGCCCAGGCCGCCCCAGGGGACGCACATCCACCCCCGCACCCCGCCACCCGGTCGGAGTGAAACGGCACAAAACGGACACGCCTAGACGCGGCGGGGCCGAGTGGCAGCCTTAAAGATCAAGCTCAACTGCCGCGGGGGAAGCTGCGGGTCACCTTGCCCTTGGTGTCGGACTCCAGGTAGCCGCTGCCGTACTCGCTGGACAGGTAGACGCTGATGCTGGGCGTCGCGTCGAACATGTCCGGGCCGATGATCAGGTAGCGGCTGGTCGGGTTGGCGACGTTCAGGGTCTCCTGGGCCTTCTGGAGCAGCCCCGGGACGATCTCCCAGTCGAAGACCTGCAGGCTCGACGTCTTGTCGTTGGAGGTGATCGTGCCGCCCGGCGTGCGACTGGTCTTCCCGTCGCGATAGGTGATCCGGTCGTAGACCGTCGGGTCGGAGGCGGTGGGTGCGTCCGCGATGGCGTACTCGGGGTAGACCACCAGCCTGATGATCTTGGAGTCGGCGATCAGCGGGCGGAGCGCGTCGACCGTGGCGCGCAGCCCGGCCGGGGTTTCGAGATCCTTCACCGGTGCGCCCGCCGCGGGGCTGGACTTCGCGGTGGCGGGCGCGGGCGAGGTCGCCGCGACGCCGGTGGCCGCCGCACCGGGGCTGGTGGCGGCGGGTGTGCCGGCCGGCTGCGCGCTACCTGGGGAGGAGGCGCCGGGCGTGCCGCCGGCCTGGGGGGCGCCATGGCTGTCGCCGGCCGGCCAGAGGCTCCAGCCGAGGACGGCGGTCAGCGCGACCGCGGCGACCGAGAGCGTCGCCACCGTGGCGCGGCGCCGCCCGGAGGGGGCCACCGGCCGGGGCTGCTGGTACCCCTGCGGCGGCCAGAGGTCGGTCGGCCCGGTGCCACCGGCGTGGGGGTAGGGCAGTGGTCCGGTGCCACCGGCGTACGGGTAGGGCAGTGGCCCGGTGCCGCCGGGGTGGGCGAAGGGCAGCGGCCCGGTACCGGCCGGCCCGGGGGCCGGGGTGGGGGCGGGCCGTGGGGTGTCCAGGAAGGTCGGGGCCCAGACCGCAGGTGCGGCGGTGGGCGCGCCGGCGCCCCCGTGCTCGGCCGCGGCGAGCCACGGGTCGAGCTGCTCCGCGGTGGGCCGCGCCGCCGGGTCCCTGGCGAGCAGGGCGGACAGCAGCGGGCCGAGCTGCCCGGCCCGGGTGGGCGGCGGCAGCGGCTCGTCGAGCACGGCGGCGAGGGTGGCGAGGGTGGTGGCCCGGCGCAGCGGGTGGTGGCCTTCGACGGCGACGTACAGCATCATCCCGAGCGACCACAGGTCGGAGGAGGGGTTGCCCTCCTCGCCGCGGATGCGCTCGGGCGCGATGTACTCCGGCGAGCCGATCAGCGAACCGGTCGCGGTGAGCGCGGTCGCCCCGGCCATGGCGGCGATGCCGAAGTCGGTCAGCACCGGGGTGCCGTCCGGCCGCAGCAGGACGTTGCCGGGCTTGACGTCCCGGTGCTGGATGCCGGCGGCGTGCGCGGCGCGCAGGGCGGAGAGCACGCCGCGCCCGATCCGGGCGGCCTCCGGCACGGTGAGCGGCTCCCGGGCGAGTCGGTCGGCGAGGCTGCCGCCGGTCACCAGCTCCATCACGATCCAGGGGTGCGGGTGCTCGGCGGTGTCGACGATGTGGTGGATGACCGCGACGTTCGGGTGCTGGAGGCGGGCGAGCGAGCGGGCCTCGCGCAGCACGCGCTCGCGCAGGTCCCGGGCCGCGGCCGGGTCGGCGGCGGCCATCGCGGGGTCCGGCGGGCGGACCTCCTTGAGCGCCACCTCGCGGTGCAGGGCGTTGTCGCGGGCCCGCCAGACCAGCCCCATGCCGCCGCCGCCGAGGCGTTGCAGCAGCTCGAAGCGGCCGTCGATCAGCCGTGCGTCCGGCCCCTCAGTGTTCATGACCGTCATGGTAGGAGAGCGCACCGACGTTCCCCGCCGCCGGGAGCGGAGGAGGCCCCGGAGCGGGGTGGCGCGGACACGAAGCACCTGACGGCCGGTCCGGCCCGGGAGGTGGACCGGTCGTACCCGGAGCTTGCGAAGGGCGGCCGGGCCCGCCGCAGGCGGTCGTGGGGCCCAGGGGCGGCCGTCAGCGGCCCGGGCCGGCCAGGATCTCCGCCACGGCGGGCCGGGCGCGCTCGGCGTCGGCGGGCACCAGCCCGATCCGGGTACGGCGCTCCAGTACGTCGGCCGTGTCGAGGGCGCCCTCGTGTGTCAGCGCGTACTCGGCCTCGGCGCGGGTGACGTCGATGCCCTCGGCGAGGGGCTTCAGCGGTCCGGTGGCGCTCGCCGCGTCCAGGACGGCCCGGGCGGCGCCGCCGTGGCGCGCCGTCAGCGAGGCGGGGGCGCCGGCCGGTGCCGGGCGGCTGTCGGGGTGCCGGGGCGCGCCGACCAGCGGGATCCGGTGGGTGCGGCAGGGCCGTTCGCCCAGGCCCCGCACCCGGAGCGTCAGGTCGACGGTGTCCTGGGCCATCCGCCGGTAGGTGGTGAGCTTGCCGCCGACCACGGTGATCACCCCGTTCGGGGACTCCAGTACGGCGTGCCTGCGGGAGAGGTCGGAGGTGCTGCCGCCGCCGGTGTCCAGCAGCGGTCGCAGCCCGGCGAAGGCGCCGCGGACGTCCGCCCGGGTCAGCGACCGGCGCAGTGCGGTGTTGATCGTCTCCAGCAGGAAGGTGATCTCGCCGTCGGTGGGCGTGGGTTCGTCCTCGACCGGGCCCGGCGCCTCCTCGTCGGTGAGGCCGACCACGACCCGGCCGAGCTGCTGGGGCAGCGCGAAGACGAACCTGCTGGTCGAGCCGGGGACGGGCACGGTCAGCGCGGCCGCCGGGTGGCCGAGCGCGCCCGCGTCGAAGACCAGATGGGTGCCGCGGCTGGGCCGCAGCCGGATCGAGGGGTCGACCTGGTCCGCCCACACCCCGGTGGCGTTGATCACGGCCCGCGCGGACACCGTCAGCGACCGGCCGGTGAGCGTGTCGGTCAGCACGGCGCCGCCGCCGGTGACCTGCTCCGCCCGGACCCGGGTCAGGACGCTCGCGCCGTGCTGGGCGGCCGTCCTGGCGATCGCCACCACCAGCCGGGCGTCGTCGATCAGCTGGCCGTCGTGGGCGACCAGCGCGCCGCCCAGCCCGTCGGTGCGGATGCCGGGCACCAGCTCGGCCGTGCGGGCCGCGCCGATCCGGCGTACCCGCGGCAGCACCACGGCCGGCGTGCCGGCGCTGACCCGGAGCAGGTCGCCGGCCAGGAACCCGGCGTGCACCAGGGCAGCCTGGCTCCGGCGCAGCGAGGGCAGCAGCGGGACGAGCTGCGGCAGCGCCCTGACCAGGTGCGGCGCCGTACGGGTCATCAGGATGCCCCGCTCGACGGCGCTCTCCCTGGCCACCCCGATCCGGCCGGAGGCGAGGTAGCGCAGCCCGCCGTGGACCAGCTTGGAGCTCCAGCGGCTGGTGCCGAACGCGAGGTCGCGGGACTCCACCAGGACGGTGCGCAGGCCGCGCGAGGCGGCGTCCAGCGCGGTGCCGGCGCCCGTCACCCCGCCGCCGATCACCAGTACGTCGATGGCGCCGCCGTCGGCGAGGGCGTCGAGCTCGTCGGCGCGGCGGCGCGCGTTGAGGATGGTCGTACCGGTGTGGGCGGTCACGGCGCGAGGTATCCGTTCAGGGCTCTGGCCAGTTCGCGCCGCCACGCCTGCTCGGGCAGCAGTTGCGCGACCATGCGGTACGACTGGACGGTCGACTGGGTGATGAGCAGCACCATCGCGGCGAGCTCGGCGGGCTCCCCGGCGCGCACCGAGCCGTGCTGCTGGCCGCGGGCGATCGCGGTGCCGAGCGCGTCGAGCAGGCCGCGCTGGCTGGTGCCGAGCCGCTCGACGACGTACTCGAAGAGGGTGTCGGACTCCGAGCGCAGCAGCGCGGCGAGCACCGGGTGGTCGCGCAGCCGTACCGCGACCTCGACCACCCAGGCCACCACGGCCTCGCGCTCCGGCGCCGGCTCCGGCACCTCGCCCTGCGTGCGCAGGATCTCCCTGGTCAGCAGCGCGCCGATGACGGCTCTGACGTCGGGCCAGCGGCGGTAGACCGTGGGCCGGCTGACACCGGCCCGGCGGGCGATCTCGGCCAGCTGGGTACGGCGGACGCCGAGCTGGGTGATCAGCTCGGCGGCGGCATCGAGGATCGCATCGTCGGTGCTGCGCGACTCATCGTTACTACTTGACATGATGTGTAACACTGTAACGCATGGCATTCGAAACGCAAGCGGGACCGGACGACACGGCTCCGGCGCTGCCGCTCCCCCCGATGAAGTGGGACGCGTGGGGTGACCCGGCCCTCGCCAAGCCGCTCTCGCAGGACATCCGGGAGCTGCTGGGCGCCGCCCTGGGCGTCACGGCACGGGAGAGCTCGGCGCCGTCCGCCGCCGAGGTCGTGCTGCGCGCCTCGGCGCTGACCGAGGAGGACCTGGCGGCGCTCGCCGCCGTCGTCGGCACCGGGCACCTGAGCACCGCCGACGCGGACCGCCTGCCCCGGGCCGGCGGCAAGTCCACCCCCGACCTGCTGCGCCGGCGCAGCCGCGAGCCGCAGGACGCGCCGGACGCCGTGGTGCTCCCCGGCGACGAGGACGAGATCGCGGCGCTGCTCGCGCTCTGCTCGCAGCGCCGGATCGCGGTCGTCCCGTTCGGCGGCGGCACCAGCGTGGTCGGCGGCGTCGACCCGGAGCGCGGCGCCCTGCGCGCCGTCCTCTCGCTCGACCTGTGCCGCCTGGACGGCCTGCTCGCGCTGGACGAGGTCTCCGGTGAGGCCGTGCTCGGCGCGGGCCTGACCGGACCGCAGGCCGAGGAGCTGCTCGCCGCGCGCGGCTGGGAGCTCGGTCACTACCCGCAGAGCTTCCGCTACGCGACCGTCGGCGGCTTCGCGGCCACCCGCTCCTCGGGCCAGGACTCCGCCGGGTACGGCCGCTTCGACGACATGGTGCGCGGTCTGCGCGTCGTCACCCCGGCCGGCGTGCTCGACCTCGGCCGCGCCCCCGCCTCGGCGGCCGGGCCCGACCTGCGCGAGCTGTTCCTCGGCTCGGAGGGCGTCTTCGGCGTGATCACCGCGGTGCGGCTGCGGATCCACCCGGTGGCGGCCGCCCGGGTCCACGAGGCCTGGAGCTTCCCCGACTTCGCCACCGGCGCGGCCGCGCTGCGGGCCGTCGCCCAGCAGGGCGCGGGCCCCACGGTGATCCGCCTCTCCGACGAGGCCGAGACCGCCGTCAACCTGGCGATGACGGACAAGATCGGCGGCAGCCAGGTCGCCGCCGGCTGCCTCGCCGTCACCGTCTTCGAGGGCACCCGGGAGCAGGTGGACAGCCGCCACGCCCGCACCCGCGAGGTGCTGCTGGCCGCCGGTGGCAGCTCGCTCGGCGAGGAGCCCGCGCGGGCCTGGGAGCACGGCCGGTTCAACGCGCCGTACCTGCGCGACTCGCTGCTCGACGCCGGCGCGCTCTGCGAGACCCTGGAGACGGCCACCGACTGGGCGAACCTGGACCGGCTGAAGTCCGCCGTCACCGAGGCGCTCCAGAGCGCGCTCACCAAGGCGGGCAGCGCCTCATTGGTGATGTGCCACATCTCGCACGTCTACCCGACCGGAGCCTCGCTCTACTTCACGGTCGTCGCCGCGCAGAGCGGCGAGCCGCTGGCGCAGTGGGGCGCCGCCAAGCAGGCCGCCGGGGACGCGATCCTCGCCGCCGGCGGCACCATCACCCACCACCACGCCGTCGGCGTCGACCACCGCCCGTGGATGGAGCAGGAGATCGGCGAGGTCGGCGTGAAGATCCTGCGTGCGGTCAAGGACGCCCTCGACCCGGCGGGCATCCTCAACCCCGGCAAGCTGATCCCGTGACCGGGGGCGCGGCCCGGCCGCCGGTACGCAGCGTCCTGCTCCTGGCCAACCCCGCCGCCGGCGGCGGCCGCGCCGAGAAGGCCGCGCCGCGGGCCGCCGCGCGGCTGCGGGAACGCGGCATGGACGTCCGGGAGGCGGTGGGCGCCGACCCGCAGGACGCCGTCCGGCTGGCCCGCGAGGCCGTCGGGCGCGGGGTGGACGCGGTGGCCGTCGTCGGCGGCGACGGCATGATCAGCCTCGCGCTCCAGGCGCTCACCGGCACCGGGACGCCGCTGGGCATCGTGCCGGCCGGCACCGGCAACGACCACGCCCGGGCGTACGGGCTGCCGCTGGGCGCCCCGGAGGCGGCCGCGGACGTGATCGCGGCCGGCCGGACGGTCACCGTCGACGTCGGCCGGATCGACGCCGCGGACGGGACCACCCGGTACTTCGGGTCGGTCCTGGCCACCGGCTTCGACTCGCTGGTGAGCGACCGCGCCAACCGGCTGACCTGGCCGCGCGGGCGGATGCGCTACAACCTCGCCATCCTGGCCGAGTTCGCCAACCTGCGGCCGCTGCCGTTCCGCCTGGTGCTCGACGACGGCACCGTCATCGAGCGTGAGCTCACGCTGGCGGCGGCGGGCAACACCAGCAGCTACGGCGGCGGGATGATCATCTGCCCGAACGCCGACCAGACGGACGGGCTGCTCGACCTGACGGTCGTGCACGCCATGCCCAGGCTGAAGGTGGCCCGGTTCTTCCCGACGGTCTTCAAGGGCAGCCACGTCGAGCGCCAGCAGGTCGAGACCTTCCGCACCGCGACCCTGCGGATCGAGTCGCCGGGCATCACCGCCTACGCCGACGGTGAGTACGTCGCGGCCCTGCCGGTGGACGTGTCGGTGGTGCCGCAGGCGCTGCGGATGATCGTCCCCGGCTGAGCGGACGCCGGCTGCCGGGCCCCGTGACGCCCGCCGTCGCCGCTGCCGTACCGGTGGCGACGGCGGCAGCGGCGGCGAGGGGGTGGGGTCAATGGCCCTATACCCCAGGTCAGTTGACGAACACGTGCGGACTGCCCGGGACGCTGCTGTCCAGCACCGGGCCGTAGAGAGCCGTGAAGTACCCGGCGGGGAAGCAGGTGCTCGGGCCCGAGAACTTGGGGAACACCTGGCTGGTGAACCCGATGGTCTGAGCGGTGTTCGAGGTGGTGCCGGCGATGCTGCCGGCCGCCCGGTAGACGCAGGTGACGGTGCCCAGGATCGTGCGCAGCACGACGGTGGTCTGCAGCGCGCCCGCGCCGGACGGGCTGAGGGTGACGGGGTTGCCGGCGCCGTCCCCGACCGAGTTGGTGTAGGGCAGGTTGTTGACGGTGATGCTCTGCACGCCCATCACGCCGAGCACGTTGCTGGTGCAGGAGCCGAAGGTCTGCGTGTCCAGCTGCTCGGTCGCCGCACCCGGGGCCGCCGGGTTCGCCGTGACGGTCGCGCTGAAGGCGGAGGCGGCGCACTTGACGCCGCTCGTTCCGCTCGCGCTGGAGTAGAAGGTGGCGAAGGTGCCCGTGGCCAGATCGGCCGTCAGGACGTCGCCGACCGCGACGTCGGGGCCGCCGACGGCGCCCTGGGTCAGTACGGCGGAGGACGTCGGGCCGAGCGCCTGCGCGGGTGCGGCGGCGAGGGCGGCGAGGGCGATGACTGCGGTGGCGATGCCACCGAGGGTGTGGCGGATGCGCATGAGGGTGTGCCTCTCCTGGGTGCAGCGGGTGGGGGAGCCCGTCGACCGGCGTTGGGGCTTTGGAGCGGTGGGCTGGTGGGCCGGCTACGGGTGCGGTGGGTCCGGGGTGGGTCCGTGGTGGCACGGCCGATGGCGTGCCGCGGGGACGGTGCGAGGGGTGGACACGAAGGTGCGCCGCAGGAATGCGTTGCAGGGGTGCGTGCGTGGTGACGGGACGACGCGAGGTGCGCAGCCGTGCCGGGTGGTGCGGGTGATGGCCGGTGGTGCCCGCCGGTGGTGCCCGTGCGTCCGGTGAGCGACCGGGGCGAAGCCGGCCGACCGGACACGGCGGCGGGCCGCCGGGTGAAGCCCCTTCGGGCGGTGCCGCGGGGGCCCGGCGCCACGGGCCCGATCGGCGAGCGGTGAACAGGAGTGCGCGAGACGGCTGCCGCCGCCCGGCACGCGTTCGCCATACTGCTGGAGCGGAACGCGAAGGGGGTTTCGGACGGCCTGGAGGCACTGCGGCCCGGGGCCGTCGGCAGGTTGGAAACCTGCGAGTGTTGTAAACCGTCCGACAGGTCAATGTCAATAGCTGACAAGGAAGTTGGCAATGAACTCGGATACCGCCCAGAGCGTCGAGGTGCTGCTGCCCGGCGCCCGTACCGGCCGCGACCCGGCGCGTTCGATCAAGCCGGGACCGTCCCGGCTGCCCCCCGACGTGATCGCCGCCACCCAGCGCGAACGGCTGCTGGACGGGCTGGTGCACTGCGTCGCCGAGCGCGGCTACGCCCACGCCACAGTCAGCGACATCTGCCGCGCGGCCGGGGTGACCAGGCCGGTCTTCTACGAGCTCTTCAGCGGCAAGGAGGACGCCTTCCTGGCCGCGCACCGGCACGGCACCACGGTGGTGGTCCGCCGGATGGCGGCCGCCTTCGCGATGGCACCCGACTGGTGCACCGGAATCCGCGAGGCCCTGCGGGCGATGCTCAACCTGCTGGCCGGAGTGCCGGCCTTCGCCACCATGGCGGTGGTCGAACTGGATGCGGTCGGACCGGCCGGGCGCCAGGTCCGCGAACAACTCCTCGCCCGCTTCCGGGTGTTCTTCGCCGAATGCCCCGAACCGGCGGGCGGAGTGCCGGCCGGGACGCTGGTGGACGCCGTGGTCGGCGGCGTCTACGCGACGGTGTACCGCTGTGTCGACGCCGGCCGGACGGCCGAACTGCCCGCGCTGCTACCGGCGCTGAGTCTGTTCTGCCTGGCGCCGTTCCTCGGCCCGGCCGAGGCCGCTGCGCGCCTCGCCGCCCAGCCTGTCATGACCTCAACTGATCCTTCGTGCACCCGTATTGACCCGCCGACTACCGCGCAGTAGCTTCCAGATACCCACCGTGGCGCTCCGGGACGCTCCGGGCCGTCCCGCTGCCGCGGGCGCCCCGCAGGAGTCCCGCAGGAGCGCCGGAGGGAGCGCACGGAGCCCGTTCCGGCCCCGGCGCAGCTCGAACTTCCACGCCGTAGCGCTGTCCGCGCCAGGACAACGTGCCAGTGCCTGCACACCCCCACCCCCAGGGAGCACACATGGCCACGTCCGAAGACGCCACCCCCGAAGGTGCCACCGACGCGGAGCAGCCGCCCGCCACCGACGCGTCCGCACCGGCACCCGCAGCCGGGGCCGGACGGGGACGGGTGCGGCTGCGCCGCGCCGCCCTGCTGGCCGTACCCGCGCTCGCGGCCGGGGCCGTACTGATGACGCTCACCGCGCAGGGCGTACTGGCCGCGCAGTTCGCCATCTCCGGCATGCCGTTCAGCGTCACCGCGGACAACCTGGACGGCAAGGGCTTCGAGCAGTTCGGCGCCCTTGACCACATGATCGAGAACAGCCCGAACTCCGGGGACACCGGGGGACAGGTGCTGGTCGCCGTCTCGGCGATCAAGTCGGCCACCCTGACCAGGCTCTGTCAGAGCGTCGACCTCGGTGGAATCAACCTGAAGATCACGGCGGGCGACGCGGGCACCCCCGCCACGGCCGCCGACCTGACCACCGACTCGGACCTCCTCAGCGGCGACGCGGCCTTCACCAACATCGAGATCGGCGGCGACGCCAGCACCTACACCAAGGGCGGGGTCACCGGCCCGCCCGGAGTGTTCGGGCAGCAGGCCGACACCGTCACCATCCGCAACCTGCGCCAGCACAACTACGCCACCACCGCCGGCGTGTTCAAGCTGCCCAACCTGCACCTGAGCTTCAGCGGCGAAGGCTGCTGACCGTGGCCCTGCCGGCGCCCGAAGGCGCAGCCCAGGCCGCGGCGCCGGGCCAGGGGTCGGGCCCCGGGCCGCGCTCCGACGGTGGCGCGGTGGCCGAGGTACCCGCCGCGCCTCCCGCCGGCGGCAGGCGCCGGACCGGGCGCGGAGCCTGGCGCGGCTGGCGTGGCCGCCGCCCGTTCTGGGGCGGCACGCTGGTGCTGCTCGGCGGCGCGGAGATCCTGTTCACGCTCCGGGCGCCGCTGCCGGTCGTCCTGCACATCGGGATGCAGGGGCTGGCGGGCTACCTCGTCCCCGGCCTGATGGTGATCTGCGGGGCGCTGATCCTGCTCAACCCCACCCAGCGGCTGTTCTACTCGCTGCTGTCCGTGCTGCTCGCGCTGGGCAGCTGGCTGACCTCCAATCTGGGCGGCTTCCTGCTCGGCATGCTGCTCGGCCTGGCCGGCGGCTGCCTGACCTTCGGCTGGCTGCCCGACCAGCCGCCGCGCCGCCGCCTGCTACGCCGCCGGCCGGCCCGCACCCGCGAGAGCTCGGCGGTGCGGGCCTGACCTGCCCCGACTCCGCTGCACGGCTGCTGCGCCACTGCAAGGACACGACCGGGAGCAGCCACCCGAACGGCCCCGCCGGGTGCCCGTGTCGCCACCTCCGAAGGCCGCGCGAGGGGGTAGGAATGGCACCGGGGCCGGTCCGAGGCGGAGGCGCGAGCAGGGTGAACCAGCGAGTCGGTGGACAACTTCGGGAGCTTCAGGTCGAGTTGTCGGCGGGCGGCGAGCCGCCGGCGCTGGTCGGGGAGATCGCCGCGGGCCGCGCCCCGCTCGCGGTGCTCGCCGAACTGGCCGCGCAGCAGCAGCGGATCATCGGCTCCGACCGCCGCAGCCTGCTGCTGCTCGCCACCCGGTGCGCCGACCGGCCGCTGGGTACCTGGTACACCACCGTGGCCGAGGGTGAGAGCGCCGCGCTGCGCACCCTGCCGGCGTTCGCCGCCGCCTGCGGGCCGAACCGGGAGCAGGCCGCCGCCCGCCCGCCGCTGCCCGGCTGCCAGGCCTACCCCGCCTACCTGGCCTGGCTCGCGCTCAACGGCCGGCCCGACGCTGTCGTGGCCGCGCTGCTCGCCAACTTCACCGACTGGGGCGGCTACTGCGCCACCGTCGCCGACGCGCTCCGCCGTCACCACGGATTCTCCGACGAGGCCTGCGCCTTCTTCGACTTCTTCGCCCAGCCCGCCACCGAACTGGCACAGCAGGCCGCGGAGGCCCTCGGCGAGGACGGCCTCGACGGGCCCGCCCTCGCCGCCGCCCGCGAGTACGGCGGGATGCTCCAGGCCTACGAGCGGCTGTTCTGGGACACCCTCGCCGCCTCGGACCAGGCGCACCCGGAGCCGCCGAGGCACACGATGGTGAACACGGGTCCGGCGACGGCGGCCAGTCCGCGACAGCCGCCGCTAACGTGAGTGAGTCGATTCAGGGTCTCTCCCCGGGAGTCGATTCCGGGGGCCTCCGGCGCTCTTGATCAGTGCCGCCGGGGGCGGGTGAGGTCTGGAGCAGGGCGCGGAACGAGGGGTCGACGTGGCCCCGGCCGAGCAGCCGGGCGGGGCGGTGAGGCATCGCGAGGCACGGGCCCGGGTCAAGTCGGTCCACTCGTACCGGATTGGCCTCGGCGGGGTGTCGATCGGCGTTGCTACCGTCCTGACATGCGAATTCACGTCGTCGACGCCTTCGCCGACCGTCCGTTCACCGGCACCCGGCGGGTGTGTGTCTGCTGCCCGCCGGGGATTGGCCGGAGGACGACTGGATGCGGCGGGTGGCGGCCGAGATGAACCACCCGGAGACCGCGTTCGCTCTCCCGCTGCCCGCCCCGGCCGAGGCCGACTGGGCCATCCGCTGGTCGGCGCGACTCGGCCGCGCGGAGCTCACCGGCCTCCAGGCGTCCGCCCGCGCCGGCCTGGTCCGCACCGCCGTGCGCGGTGACCGGGTGCGCCTCACCGGGAGCGCCGTCACGGTTCTGGCCGGCGCCCTGCACGCCGAGCCCTGACCCCTCGGGCGCCCGACCCAGGTCAGGTGCTGTACGAGCCGGGGCGTGCCGCCAGCGGTCGGTCGCCGGCGGTGCACCGGTCCCCGGAGCCGCTCGACGGGTGAGCCATCCGGTCAGGGCATGAGAGGAAGATGAAGGATCAACATCAATCCCACACGATTCGGCCATATTGAAGGCGTCCGTCCGATGGCTGGATGGGTGGCGTCCGAATAGCGGACCGTTTCGTGGGCGTGCGGCTCCGTCTCCCCGGGGCTGCCCGGATCGGCAATCCCGGTGGTCGGGGCCGTCGGGGTCCGGCTGGGAGCGCGGCCGGCGGCGGCCGCCGGTGTCGGATTCCGAGAAGTCCGGAAATGTTCGAACCGGTTGCCCGGAATCGAAGTCTTCACCGACAGTCGTACAGATGAACGCTATTCAGCCTGCGGCGGAGTCGACGCTCTTACGCCACCGTGACTTCCGGTTCCTGCTCTCCGGGGCGGCGTCGAGCCAGGTCGGCAGCCAGGTGACCCTTGTCGCGCTGCCCCTGGTCGCCGTGCTGGAGCTGGAGGCCACGCCGTTCCAGGTCGGTCTGCTCACCGCGGCCGAGACCGCCGCGTTCCTGCTGGTGGGCCTGCCCGCCGGGGCCTGGGTGGACCGGATGCGGCGCCTGCCGGTGCTGATCCGCGCCGACGTGGTGCGCTTCCTGGCGGTTGGCTCGATACCGCCGGCGGCCGCGCTGGGCGTTCTGACGATGCTCCAGCTCTACCTGGTGGCGCTGGTCACCGGGGTGGCGACGGTCTTCTTCGACGTCGCGCACCAGTCCTTCCTGCCGCAGCTGCTGCCGCGTGAGCAACTCGTCGCGGGCAACGGCGCGCTGGAGACGGTGCGGTCGTCCGCCCAGGTGGCCGGGCCGGGGCTCGGCGGCGGGCTGGTCCAGCTGCTCGGCGCGCCGCTCGCGATCGTCGCCGACGCGATCGGCTACCTGACCTCCGCCCTGCTGCTGCTCGGCATCCGTACCCGGGAGCCGCACCCCGAGCCGGTGCCCGGCCGCTCGCTGCGGGCGGACATCGGGGAGGGGCTCTCCTTCGTGCTGCGTCACCCGCTGCTGCGGATGATCGCCGCCGCCACCGCCGTGTCGAACCTCTTCGCCGCGGTGCTGATGGCCGTTCAGACGGTCTTCTGGGTCAGGGTGCTGGATCTGTCGCCCGCGGCCATCGGGCTGCTGCTGTCCGTCTCGGCGGTCGGCGGTCTGGCCGGTGCGCTGTGTGCCGGGCCGCTCGCCCGGCGGGTGGGCCAGGCGCGGCTGATCTGGCTCTCGGCGGCGGCCACCTCGCCGTTCGCCGTGCTCTGGCCGCTCTCCTCCGGCGGGGCGGGTGTGCTGCTGTTCGGCATCGCCTCGGGCGTGGTGCTGTTCGGCGGGGTGGTGTACAACGTGGCGCAGGTGAGCTTCCGTCAGGTGATCTGCCCGCCCGAGCTGTTGGGCCGGATGAACGCCACCATGCGCTTCCTGGTCTGGGGCACGCTGCCGCTGGGCGCACTGGCCGGCGGCGCCATCGCGACCGCCGCCGGGCCCCGGGCCGCGCTGTGGGTCTGCGCGGCGGGCTTCCTCGCCGTGCCGCTTCCGCTGCTGCTCTCCCCGCTGCGCGGCCTGCGCGACCTGCCGGCCGCCGGCCCGGACGCTCCCGTCGACGGCCCGGCCGACCCGAAGGTGCGGGCCTCGCACGGGACCGGAAGCGGAACCGGCACCACGATCACGACCCCAGCCGACTCGGAGGCACCCGGCTCCGAGACCTCCGGCTCCGGGATGCCCGAGGTCGAGATGTCCGATGCCGGGATGCCCGAGGCGGCGGCTCCGAGACCCGCCCGCTGACCCCGGACCACACCCCGGACGCCAGCCCGGCCGGGTGCCACCACCCGACCAGAACCGAAGCGGAGACCACCCGTGCACCCCAGCATCACCGCCGCCTACCTCGCCAGGTACCGCTCCGTCGTCGAGACCGCCGGCGGGTCGGCGCAGCTGCTCCCGCTGACCGGCGCCCAGCGCCGCTTCCTGCTGGTGCGTCGGCTGGACCCGCAGGGCCGCCCGGACGTGGTGCCGCTGTTCTTCGCCTTCCCCCGTGGCACGGTGGACGTGCCCCGCCTGCGTCGCGCCGCCACGGACCTGGCGCGCCGTCACCCGGCCCTGCGCGGCACCGTCGCCTCGCTGCGCGGCGCGCCCGTCCTGCGGCTGGGTACGCCCTCGGCCGAGGTCACGGAGATCCCCGTGGCGCCCGGCGAGAGCGCCGAGGACGCCCTGCGCCGCGAACTGCTGGCCTGGGCGCCGGCCGGCCCGCCGCTGCGGCTGCTGCTGGCCGCCGGACCCGACGCGCGGGAGGAGCTGCTGGCGGTGGCGCTGGACCATGCCGCCTGCGACGAACAGTCGCTCGGGATCGTCACCGCCGGACTGAGCGAGGCGTACGAGGAGGACGCCGGCGCGGGCCGGGAGACGGACGAGGGCGGTGTGGCGGCGTACCGGGAGGCGGTGGAGCGTCAGTTGGCGGCCGAGACCGCCGCCTCCACCGCCGGCGCGCACGCCCACTGGGCGGGCCGCCTCGGCCGGCTCGCCGGCGCGGACGCCGGTCCGGCGACGGCCGCATCCGCGCCCACGGCCGCCGCCACGGCCGCCGCACCCGCCGTAACCGGGATGCTGAGCCACCGCCTGCCCGCCGCCTCCGCCGCTGCCCGCGGCGCGGTCTTCCCCGCGCTGCTGGACGCCGTCTCGGCCGCCGCACAGGAGCTGTTGGGCCCCGGCCGCCCGCTCGCGCTCGGCTACCCCTGGGGCGGCCGGCCGGCGGGCGCGCCCCCGGCCCTCGGCTGCTTCCTCAACACCCTCGTCCACCCGGCCACCACCGGGTGCAGCGACCTGGACGACCTCAGTGCCGCCTGGTGGGACGACCTGGACCACGCCGACACGCCGTTCGACGAGGTGGTGCACGCCGCCCGCTCGGCCGGCGCGAGCTGGACGGGGGCCCTGGACGGCCTGCTCACCTTCGAGGACCTGCACCGCCGCCCACCGCTGGTGCTCGGCGGCACGCCCGGCCGGGAGACCCACCTGGCCGGCCGCCCGCTGGCCGCCCCGTTCGCCGTCTCCGCCTCGCACGGCGAGGACCTGTTGGTCCGGCTGGCGTGGGACCGCGGACGCTGCCCGGAGGCCGCCGCCGTGGACGCCTTCGACGCGCTGCTGGGCACCATGCGCCGTCACCTCGGCGGAGCCAACGGAGCGACCGGCGCCACCGGCGCCACCCAGGCCACCGGCGCCACCACGGCCGGCTCGTCCTCCGCCTGAGCCCCCGACCGACCACCCCGCACCGCCACCGACCCTCCACCGACCCACCAACCGCCGTACCGGCGCGGCAGTTCGGGCCCACCCGGCCCGCCATGCCGCACGCCTTGAACACGCACCCGCCACCAGCAAGGGAACCGTTCAGATGTTTGCACTCTCCTCCTCGCAGGAGATCGTCTGGCTGCACGAGCAGATGCTGCCCGGAAGCCGCGCCTACAACTTCACCGCCGCACTCGACCTGTGGGGCCCGCTGGACACCGACGCGCTGCGCGCCGGGCTGGCCGCCGTGATCGGCCACCACCCGGGCCTTCGGCTGGAGTTGGTCGCCCGCCCGGAGGGCCTGCCCGGCCAGCGGGTGAACGAGCTGGCCGAGCCCAGGCTGCGTACCTCGGACCTGTCCGGCGAGGCCGACCCGGAGGAGGCGTTCAAGCGGCTGCTGGCCGCCGAGGCCGAGGAGCCGCTGGACACCGCGCAGGCGCCGCTGCTGCGCTGGCACCTGGTCACGCTCGGCGACGAGCACCACCGGCTGGTGCACGTCGAGCACCACCTGATCCACGACGGCCACTCCTTCGCCATCCTGCTGCGCGACCTGTTCACCGTCTACCGCGCCGAGGTGCTGGGCGAGCAGGCCGAGTTGACGCCGACCCGCTCCTACCAGGAGCACGTCCGGGCCGAAACCGAGGCGTCCCGGGCCGAGGCCCGCGAGCGCAGCCTCGCCCACTGGCAGCGGGAGCTGGCCGACGCCCCGCTCGACCTCGCCCTGCCGGGGCTGGCCCGCCCCGGCGCCGTACGCCGCCACCGTGGCGGGCAGTTGCGCCAGTCGATCGGCGCCGACCTCGCCGAGCGGCTGCGCGAGCGCAGCCGCACCGACGGCCACACCCCGTTCAGTACGCTGCTGACGCTCTTCGCCGAGCTGCTGCGCCGCCACAGCGGCCACCGGGAGCTGGTGGTCGGCACGGCCGTCGGCAACCGCCCGGTCGGCTTCGAGGGCACCGTCGGGATGTTCGTCAACACCGTGCCGCTGCGACTGCGCCTGGACCCGTCCGCGCCCGGTACCGACGCCGTGGACGAGGCCACCGACGTCCTGCTGCGCGCCCTGCCCCACCAGGACGTCCCGGTCCAGGCGCTCACCCGCGCCCTCGGGCTGCACACCAGCGGCGCCGACAACCCGCTGTTCAGCGTGATGTTCAGCGCCCACGACGCGGCGCTGCCGGAGATCGAGGCGCCGGGCCTGGAGGTCTCGCTGTACGAAGGCTTCAACACCGGCACCACCCGCTTCGACCTGGACCTGGTGCTGCTGCCCGACGACCGCCGGGTGGTCGGCGCCAAGCAGGGCGCGGCCGGCATGACCCTGGTCTGGGACTACGACCTGGACCTGTTCGGGGAGGAGGTCGCGGGCCTGCTCGCCGGGCGCATGCTGGACCTGCTGCGCGCCTACCTCGACCGGCCGCAGACCCCGCTCGCCGCCCTGGCGGCTCCCGCCGTGCCCGTCGCCGCCCCCACCGCCGAAGTCGGGCAGACCGCGCCCGCGCCCGCCGACCTCGCGGTGCTCGACCCCGCCGCCGCCCAGGACCCGGCCCGGCTCGCCGTCGTCGCCGGCACCGAGCGGCTCACCTTCGGCGACCTCGACCGCAGGGTCGCGGCCCTCGTCGAGCGCCTGAGCGCCGCAGGGGTGACGCCCGGCCAGCCGGTTGCCGCCGTCCTGCCGCGCGGTGTGGACAGCGTGGTCGCGCTGCTCGCCTGCCTGCGCCTGGGCGCCGTGTACGCACCGCTGTCCAGCGAGGATCCGGCCGCCCGGCTCGGCCTGCTGGTGGAGCGGCTGAGCCCCGCCCTCGTCCTCGCCACCCGGCAGAGCGCGCTCGCGCTGCCCGCCGAGGGCATCACCCCCGCGCTGCTGGACGGCCCCGCCTTCCCCAAGGCCGAGCCCGCGGCCGTGCTGGAGGGCGCCGCGTACGTCATCCACACCTCCGGTTCCACCGGCGTGCCCAAGCCCGTCCTGGTCGGGCGCGCCGCCCTGGCCCGCTACGTCGGCGCGATCGTCGGGCGGTACGGGCTCGGCCCGGACGACCGGGCGCTGCTGTTCGCCCGGCCGTCCTTCGACGTGGCGCTGGAGGAGGTGCTGCCCTCGCTGGCCGCCGGCGCCGCCCTGGTGCTGCCGCAGCGTGAGGTGCCCACCGGGCCGGAGCTGGTCGCCGTCCTCGCCGCCCGCGGTGTGAGCGTCGCCAACCTGCCCACCAGCTACTTCCTGGCCGTCCGCGAGGAGCTTCGGGAGGCCCTGCGCGACGGACGCTGGTCGCCGCGGCTGATCGTGCTCGGCGGCGAGCGGCTGCCCGCCGAGGCCCTGCGCGGACTGCTGGAGGACACCGGCGCCACGGTGCTCAACGCCTACGGCGTCACCGAGGCCACCGTCACCTCCACCGTGCACGAGATCACCGCCGCCGACCTCGCCGACGCCGCCGAGATCCCGCTCGGTGTCGAGCTGCCGGGGGTGCGGGTGCACGTCCTGGACGGCGGCCTCCAGCCGCTGCCGCCCGGCGCGGTCGGCGAACTCGCCGTCGGCGGCGAGGTGCTGGCCGACGGCTACCTCGCCCTGGAGGAGGCCACCGCGGCGCGCTTCGTGACGGTGCCCGCGCTCGGCGGCGAGCGGGTGTACCGCACCGGCGACCGCGGTTACCGCGACCTGTCGGGCCGGCTCTGGTTCCTGGGCCGCCAGGACAACCAGGTCAAGCTGCGCGGCTACCGGATCGAGCTGGAGGAGATCGAGGCGGCGGCCTCCGCCGAACTCGGCGGCCGCTCCTGCGCCGTCGTCCTGGACCGCGCCGCGGACGGCGGCCCCCGCCTGGTCGGCTTCCTGGAGGGCACCGAGCAGCCCGACCAGGCCGCCCTGCACGCCGCCCTGACGCTGCGGCTGCCCGGCGGGCTCGTCCCCGGCAGCTGGGTCGCGCTGGAGCACCTGCCGACACTGCCGGGTGGCAAGCCCGACCGCACCGCGCTCGCCCGCGCCGCCGCCGAACTGCCGGCCCCCGGCAGCGAGCAGACGGGGCCGCAGGCCGGGGCCTTCACCGACCCCGCGCAGGCCCTGGTCGCCGAGGCCTGGCGCGAGGTCCTCGGCCACGACCGGTTCGCCGCCGACTCGCACTTCTTCGAGGTCGGCGGGCACTCGCTGCTCGCCGCCCAGCTCGCCGCCTGGCTGGAGCCGCGCCTGGGCGCCCGCCCGCCGCTGCGCACCCTGTTCCAGAACCCCGTGCTGGCCGACCAGGCCCGCGCCCTCACCGGAGGCGCCAAGTGAGCTCCGCCCCCTCCGCCGTCCTGGAGGACGGTCACCGCGAACTCGTCGACGCCTTCGAGAGCTTCGTGCGCCGCGAACTCGTGCCGCTGGCCGCCGAACTCCCCGAGAGCGGCGACCAGCCGCCCGCCGACCTGCGCGCCTACGTCCGCAAGCGCTCCGCCGCGCTCGGCTTCTACGCCGGCGACTACCCGGAGGAGCTCGGCGGCTCCGGGATGCCCTTCACCGCCGTCGTCCTGCTGCACCACGCGGCCGGCCGCAGCGGCTGCGCCCTCGCCCCGTACGCGCTGGCCGGCTCCGACGGGCCCAGCCCGCTGCTGCGGCACGGCACGCCCGAGCAGATCCAGCGGTACCTGGTGCCGCTGGTGCGCGGCGAGGCCGCGCGCTGCCTGGCGCTGACCGAGCCGCACGCCGGCTCGGACGCCTTCCGGCTCACCACCACCGCCGTGCGCGAGGGCGAGGGATGGGTGATCAACGGCCGCAAGACCTTCGTCTCCAACGCCGACCGGGCCGACGTCGCGCTGGTGGTCACCGCCACGGACCTCGGCGAGGGCCCGACCGCCGGGGCCACCGCCTTCGCCATCCCGATGGACCACCCGGGCCTGCGGATCGGGCAGCGCTACGAGGGCATGTCCGGTGAGCCGATGTTCGAGCTGCTGCTGGAGCAGGTCCGCCTTCCGACGGACGCCGTGATCGGCGGCGAGGACGGCGTCGGCGCCGCCATGGCGATGGCCATGGACAGCCTCTCGCGCGGGCGCCTGCTGGTCGCCGCGATGTGCAACGGCGTCGCCGAGTACGCGCTGCGCCTGGGCGTGGAGTACGCCCGGGAGCGGCAGGCGTTCGGCGAGCGGATCGGCAGCTACCAGCACGTCCAGGAGCACCTGGTCAGCAGCCGGGCCGAGGTCGAGACCGCCAAGCTGCTCACCCTGGCCTGCGCCCGGCTGGTGGACGAGGGCACCGAGGCGCCGGAGAACGCCGCGCTCGCCAAGCTGACCTCCTCCGAGACCGCCGTACGGGTGGTGGACCGCGCCCTTCAGGTGCACGGCGCGACCGGCTGGGTGCGCGGGCATCCGCTGGAGTTCCTGTACCGCCACGTCCGAATGATGACGATCATCGAGGGGACCTCCGAGGTCCAGAAGGTGATCATCGCCAGGGCCATGGGCCTTGGCTGACCACCCCCGCACCACACCAGCACCGACCCTCGGAGAGCCCCGGATGACCACCGCCCGCCCCGCCCCCAGCATCGAGTACGGCCGCCCGCACCAGGACGCCGCCGTACTGGAGAGCTACCTCGACCTGGTGCGCCGCACCCCGGACGCGCCCGCCCTGATCGACGGCACCCGCAGCTGGAGCTACGCCGAACTCGACCGGCTGGCCGACAGCGTGGCCGACACCCTGCGCGGGCGGGTCCACCCCGGCACGCTGGTCGGCGTCTGCCTGGACCACTCCGCCGCCCTGGTCGCCGTCACCATCGCGGTGGCGCGCCTGGGCGCCGTCCACCTCCCGCTCGGCCCGCGCCCCGGCGAACGCCGGCTCCAGGCGGTCGCCGAGAACCTCGACCTCGGCTGCCTGATCGGCGACCCGGCGCTGCTGCCGCCCGCCCACCGCGCCGCCGAGCAACTGCCGCTGACCGTCCCCGCCGAGGGCGCCAACGCCGCCGCCACCGTGGTCGCGGCCTTCGCCCCCGCCCCGGCGGGCGCCGTCGGCGCGCCCGCCGGCAGCTACTACGCGGTGCTCACCTCCGGCTCCACCGGCATCCCGAAGGCGGTGGCCGTCGGCGAGGCCTCGCTCGGAGCGCTGGTGCACTGGTACCGCGAACTGACCGGCCTCGCCTCCGGCGACCGCCACAGCCTGCTGATCGGCGTCGCCTTCGACCCCCACCTGCTGGAGCTGTGGGCCACCCTCACCTCCGGCGCCGCGCTCAGCGTCGCCCCGGACGCCGTGCGCTGGGACACCGGCGCGCTCACCGACTGGTGGCGCGACGCCGGCATCACCGTCAGCATGTTGCCCACGCCGCTGGCCGAGCCCGTCCTCGACCGGCCCTGGCCCGCGGACCTGGCACTTCGCCACCTGATGATCGGCGGGGACCGGCTGCGCCGCCACCCCGGGCCCGACGTCACCGCGCACGTCCACAACGCCTACGGACCGGCCGAGGCCACCGTGGTGACGACCGTGCACACCATGGCGTCCGGCGCCGCCCCCGACGGCGCCGGAGCCCCGCCGATCGGCCTGCCGGTGCCCGGCGCCGTCGTCCTGGTCACCGATCAGGAGGGCCGCCCGGTGCCGCGCGGGCAGGCGGGCGAACTGCGTATCGGCGGACGCTGCCTGGCGCTCGGCTACCTGGACGAGGAGCTCACCGCCCGCCGCTTCGCCCCGGTCGCGCACGGCCCCGAGGGCGTCGGCAGGCTCTACCGCACCGGCGACCGCGTCCTGATGCGCGCCGACGGCGTCCTGGAGTTCCAGGGCCGTCTCGACGACCAGGTGAAGGTCAGCGGCGTACGGATCGAGCCCGCCGAGGTCGAGGCCGCCTTCGAGCGTGACGCCCGGGTGCGCCGGGCGGTGGTCGCGGCCAGGCGCAGCCCGGCCGGCACCGTCCAGCTGATCGCCTTCGTCCAGCCCACCCCCGAGGGCGCGCCGGCGGACGGGGCAGAGCTGATCGCCCCCGTCCGCGCCTGGCTGCCGGAGCAGGCCGTACCGGCGGTCGTCCGGCTGGTCGACACCTTCCCGCTGGATGCGAACGGCAAGGTCGACCGTGCCGCGCTACTGGCCGCCGAGCAGGAGCGCGCCGAGCAGGCCGCGGCCGCCGACCAGGGCGGCTCGCCCACCGAGCAGCTGGTGCTGCGGCTCTGCCGCGAGGTGCTCGGGCAGAGCGACCTCGGCCCGCTGGACAACTTCACGGACGCCGGCGGCAACTCGCTCGCGGCGGCCAGGCTGCTCGCGGCGCTGGAGCAGGAGTGCGGGGTGAGGCTGCGCGGCCCGCAGCTGCTGCGCCAGCCCGACCTGCGCCGCCTCGCGGAGCTGGTCGAGGCCCGGCGCCCGAGCGCCGCCACCTCCTCCTGACCGCCACGCCTACCAGGGTGCCCCGGCGCGAGCCGGGGCACCCGGAAGGGAACCTCCCATGACCTCCCGAGTCCCCGGCCCGGCCCGGTCCGCCGCCGCCGCCCCGTCCGCCGCCGTCCTGCCTCCGCTCCCGGTGCCCGCCCTGATCGCCCGGCACGCCGAGCAGCGACCACGGGCCCTCGCCGTCTCCGACGGCACCACCGCACTGACCTACCGCGAGCTGGCCGCCGCCGCGGCCGGCCTCGCGGCCACCCTGGCCGCCCGCGGCATCGGCCCCGGCAGCGCCGTCGGGCTGCTCACCGCCCGCTCCGCCCGGCAGGTCGTCGCCCAGCTCGCCCTCTGGTGGGCCGGTGCCCACGCCGTGCCGCTCGACGCCGCCTACCCGCGCCCGCGCACCGCCGCGATGCTCGACGACGCCGGCGCCCTGCTGACCCTCGGCGACAAGGCGCTGCTCGCCGAGGCCGGCATCCCCGCGGAGCGCGCAGTCGTGCTGGACGAGGCCGGGCCGGCCGAGGCCGCCGAGGCCGCCGGCGCGCCGCACCCCGCCCTCGAAGCCCCGGACGCCCTGGCCCTGGTGATGTACACCTCCGGCTCCACCGGCCGCCCCAAGGGCGTGCGGATCCCGCACAGCGCGATCACCGATCTGGTGACCGCACCCGGCGCGGTGCCGCTCGCCCCCGGCGACCGCGTCCTGCTGCACTCCCCGGCCACCTTCGACGCCTCCACCTTCGAGATCTGGGCCCCGCTGGCCGCCGGCGCGGCCGTCATGGTCTCGCCCGCAGACCGCCCCACCGCCGAGGAACTCGCCCGCGACATCGAGCGGTTCGGCGTCACCACCGCCTTCCTCACCACCGCGCTCTTCCACCACCTGGCCGCGCGCCAGTCGCGGATCTTCGGGGTGCTGCGCACCCTGGTCGTCGGCGGCGAGACGGTCTCCCCGCAGCACGCCGGGACGGTCCTGCGGGCCTTCCCCTGGCTCGACCTGCGCAACGCCTACGGACCCACCGAGGCCACCACGTTCACCACCCTGCACCCCGTCCGCGAGGCGGAGTGCGTGGGGCCGCTGCCGATCGGCCGGCCCTTCGGCGGCGCGAGCGTACGCATCCTCGACCAGCAGCTCGCGCCGGTGCCCGCCGGCGTCAGGGGCGAACTGTGGATCGGCGGCGCCCGGCTGGCCCTCGGCTACCTCGGACAGCCCGAACTGACGGCCGACCGCTTCCGCGACATACCCGGCGCCGGCCGGATGTACCGCAGCGGCGACCTCGCCTCCGCCCGCCCCGACGGCACCCTCGACTTCCACGGCCGGGCGGACGACCAGGTCAAGGTGCGAGGCTTCCGGATCGAACCCGGCGAGATCGAGCACGCCCTGCGCCGCCACCGCGAGGTCGCGGACGCCGCCGTGGTGGTCCGCCGGGCCGGCGAGCCCGACGCCGCGCTCACCGCGTTCGTCGTCCCCGCCGCAGGCCACCACCCCACCGGCGACGGCCTGCGCGCCCACCTCGCCGGCCTGCTCCCCGCCCACCTGGTGCCCACCGCCTGGACGGTCCTGGCGGCACTGCCGCTCACCGGCGGCGGCAAGGTCGACCGCCGCGCCCTCGCCGAGCACGCCCCGGCAGGCCCCGACGGCACCCCGGCACCCGCGCCCACCGCCCTGACCCCCCTTCAGCAGGTCGTCGCCGAAGCCTGGTCCAGGGCACTGGAGCGGCCCGTCGAGCGCGCCGACGCCGACTTCCTCGCCGAGGGCGGCCACTCGCTGATGGCCATGTGGGTCGTCGACGACCTCCGCGAGGACCTCGGCGTCGAGCTCTCCCTCGCCCAGTTCTTCGAGCAGCCGACCGTCGCCGCGCACGCGGCGCTGATCGAGAACTCGCTGCTCGCCGCGCACGGCGGCGGGCACGCCCCGCTGGAGGAGACCCGATGAGCAGCACCGATCCGACGAGCAGTCCCGAGCCCACGAGCGGCCCCGACCAGGCCGCCCTGCTCAGGCTCGCCCGGCAGCGCCCCGGCGCCGCCCGCCCCGCGGCCGTGCCCCGCAGCACCCGGAGCGGCCCCGCGCCGCTCTCGCACGCCCAGCAGCGGATGTGGCTGATGGACCACCTCGGTCAGGGCGGAGCCCTGTACAACGTGCCGGTGGCCACCCGGTTGCGCGGCCCGCTCGACACCGAGGCCCTCGCCGCCGCCCTCACCGCGCTGACGGACCGTCACGCCATCCTGCGTACCCGCTACGGCAGCCGGGACGACCAGCCCTACCAGCAGGCAACCGCGCCCGCCCCGGTGCCCGTCCCCGTGCTGGCGGCCCGCCCCGAGGAGGCCGCCGCCCTGCTGCGTGCCGAGGCCGCCCGCCCCTTCGACCTCGCCTGCGGGCCGGTCCTGCGCGCGCTGGCCCTGCGCCACGCCCCGGACGACCACACCGTCCTGCTCACCCTGCACCACATCGCCGTCGACGGCGGCTCGCTGCCCCTGATCACCGAGGAGCTCGCCGCCCTCTACCCGGCCGCGCTCACCGGCCGGCCGGCCGAACTGCCCGAACCGGAGCTCCAGTACAGCGACTTCGCCCGCTGGGAGCGTGGCCGCGAAGCCGAACTCGCCGCCGGTGCCGACACCCTGGCCGCCGCCCTGGCCGGCGCCCGCCCCGCGCCGGTCCTGCGCCCCGCACCCGCCGGAGCCCGCAGCCGCCGGGCGGCCCTGCACAGGGCGCCGCTGTCCGCCGAGACCCTGGACGGGCTGCGCCGGCTCGGCCGCGACCACGGCGCCACCCTGTACACCGTCGTCCTCGCCGCGGCCTTCGCCACCCTCGCCCGGGCCACCGGCGAACACGACCTCACCCTCGGCTGCGCCAGCGGGCACCGCTCCCGGCCCGGCCTTCGCCGGCTGATCGGCCTGTGCGTCAACACCCTTCCGGTCCGCGCCGACCTGGCCGGGGACCCGGTCTTCACCGACCTGCTGGAGCGGGTGCGTGGCGCTCTGCTCGACGCGCAGCAGCACCACGAGGTTCCGTTCGACCTGGTCGTCCAGCGCCTGGGCGCCGACGCGCGGGGCGAGGACGGCAGCCCGCTGCTCGCGGTGACCTGCGACGTGATCCGGCAGCCGGGCGCGCTGGCGCTGCCCGGCCTGGTGGCGGAGCCGGTGGAGATCGACCTCGGGCTGGCCAAGTTCGACCTCGGCCTCTTCGTCGAGGACACCCCCCGGCCGCACTGTCTGGTCCAGCACGACACCGACACCGTCGACCGGGGGACGGCCGAGTCGCTGCTCGCGGCCTTCGCCGAACTGCTGGCGGCCGTCGCCGTGGACGGGAGCCGGCGGCTGGCCGAGCTGCCCGGCGCCGAGCTGCCCGCCCCGCCGCTCTCGGCACAGCGCTCGGCGCCGACGTCCGCCGGGCCGGCTCCGGGGAGCCACCCGGCGCTGGCCGCGCTGCTCGCGGACGCCCGGATCGCGGATGCCGCCCTCGTCCACCGCGCCGGCCTCGCGCCGTTGGCGTACGCGGTGGTCCGCGGCCCGGCCGCCCCGAGCGGTACCGAACTGCGCAACGGGCTGCGCTCACGGCTGCCCGCCGCGCACCTGCCGGCGGCGGTCACCCTGCTCGACGCGATGCCGCGCACCGCCGACGGCGCCCTCGACGAAGCCCGGCTGCCCGGTGCCCGCCCGCGGCCCGCCCCGGCGGCCCGGGGCGCGGACGACGCGCGCGTGGAGACGGTACGGACGGCCTTCGGCGAACTGCTCGCCACCCGCCCCGCGGCCGAGGACGACTTCTTCGTGCTCGGCGGCCACTCCATGATCGCCGTCCAGCTCGCCGAACGCCTGCGCTCACGCACCGGCCTCCCGCTGACCGGCCTCGACGTCCTGGAACAGCGCACCCCCCGCGCGGTCGCGGCCCTGCTCGACGCCCGGGAGAGCGAGCAGCGGGCCGCCGCCGCGCGCCGCCCCGGCCGCCCGGCCCGCGCCGCCCGCGAGGGCACCGTGCTGCTCACCGGCGGCACCGGCGGAGTCGGCGCCGCCGTGCTCCAGGAACTCATCGCGCAGGGCCGCCCGGTACGGGCCCTGGCCCGCCCCGAGTCCGCGCACCTGGTCGCGCAGGACGGCGTCGAGGTCGCGGAGGGCGACCTCGGGGACCTCGACAGCCTGCACCGGGCGGTCGAAGGGGTGGACGCCGTCATCCACGCCGCGTGCACCTTCACCTCACCCGACACCGACGTCGCCGCCATGCGGGCCCTGGTCGACGGCTGGCGGCGCGGCGGCTTCGTCTTCGTCAGCAGCATCGACGCGTACGGCCGGCCGGCCGAGCAGGAGGTCCCGGAGGGCGCCGCCGCGCGGCAGCCGCTCACCGCGTACGGGCAGGGCAAGCTCGACTGCGAACGCATCCTGCTGGACGCCGCCGGGTCCGGCGGCCGGGGCGCGGGCGTGGCGGTCCGCTCCCCGATCGTCTGGGGCCCGCACCGGCGCCTGCGCGACCAGCTCCGCTGGGGCTCCACCGGCGCGCTGTACCAGGCCGCGCAGGCCGGCCGGCCGTTGCTCCTGCCGGACCCACCGGAGGACGGCCACGGCTGGTACGGCGTCGCCTGGGTGCACTCCGCCGCGCTGGCCCGCGCCGTGACCGCGTGCGCCGACGGCAACGGTGGCGGCCGGGCGGCCGGACGCGTCGTCAACGCCGTGACCGGCCATGTCTCCTGGCTGGAACTGGCCACCGAACTGGCCTGGCTGCTGGGCTCGGAGAGCACGGTGGACGTGCGCGCCGACGCCGAGCCCGAGCTGCTCCGGCCCTGGCGTTACCGCGCCGAGGCCCTGGCCGACCTGCTCCGTGAGGAGCCGGGCGAGGACTGGCGCAGCGTCCTGGCGGCGATGGTGCGTTAGCCCGGCGGTTTCATCTGGGGTGCGGTTACTTGGAGGCAGAAGTGTGTAGGGGGCTCCTGGCCTGGGGCGATGTGCCTTGTGGAGGGCTCGCTCGACCCAGGCGGGTGCCCGTTCTGCGTGCTGGCGGGGAGGGTTCTGCCACGCCCGATCATCGGCATGGGTGCATGGGACGTGCGGTTCGAGGCCCCGGTCGGTTCCGGCGGCCGTGATCAGCAGGCGTCACGAGAAGACGCCGTGGAGCCCGGTCATGGGTCGCTGCCAAGCCGGGGTGTCGGCACACACCCCCCCGATGACCGGGTCCAACGCCCTCGTGCGGCTTCCGGTCCCCTCGGTCACACGCAGGCAGTGCTGAGCAACTGGTCGGCCAGCTCCGGAGCCCGCCAGCGGAAGGCGGAGTCGGGCGCGCTGCGCCCGGTGGAAGCCCCCTACCGGCGGACACTCCTAGCGGTCCTCAGTAGGGCCCCGGTGTCGTCGTCGAAGTCCTCGCAGAACGCGGCGAGGGCATCGGTGAGGTGATCCATCGAGCGTGCGGCGAACAGGACGGGCTGGTACCCCTCGACCCGGTACGCGGTGCCTGCCATCGCGCGCAGGTCCCAGTCGCGGATCTCGCACCGGGGCAACCGGCGCAGCTCGCCGGGCGAGGAGAGCAGCGCCGCGCCGTACGCCTTGACCGCCCCGGCCTCGGTGACCACGCCGCATTCGAGGGTGTACCAGTACACCCGGCTGAGCAGGCTGAGGGCTTCCTCGGTCCGCACTTGTGCGGCTGCCCGGCCGACCAGGCGGTACAGCTCGGCGAACCGGGTCGAGGCCAGGTGGACGCCATGGCCGAACACGTCGTGGATCACGTCGGGTTCGGGCGTGTACAGCGGAGCCGCGGGGTGCCGGACGAACTGCACCGCGTGGAAGTAGCCGTGCCGCAGCGCCCCGAGGAACCGCCGGTTCGGCACGAAGCCACCGGCCGGGGTGAAGTCGAATCCGGTCCGGGCCCGCAGGTGCGCCCCGACCTCGCCGTGCTGCGGGATGCGGTCCGCGGGGATGCACGCGTCCTCGCGGGCGGCCAGCACCGCCCGGCACGCGTGGGCCCGCAAGGCGGGCTCCAGCGCCGCGTGGACCGTGCGCCACGTCGCGTGCTCCGCAGTGCGGTACGCGACCGTCGGCGAAGGGTCGCCGACCCAGTGGCTGCGCGCCAACGCGACGAGCGCGCCTCGCCGCGCCAGATAGCGGGGGTCACGCAGACCGGGGTGCAGAGCGACAGGAGCGAGCCTGCCGTCTGGCGTGACCGGGACCAGCTCCGATGCATCGCTCATGGCTTCTACCGTTCCCCGGTGGGACCGTGAATCACCATCAACGACTCCACGGCACCTCGGCTGGGCTGGAACGATGAGGCTTGCCCAAGGTCTGCGTCGTACCAGCGGGAAGTCCCCGCCGGCCTCCCCGCCCGCCTCGGCGCCCCGGGGCGGCGCGGGCCCGGCGGCCGCCCCGCCCCGGCGGCGTCGCCCAGCCGCGCAGCGGTGGGCCACGATGCGCGGCGGGAAGCCCGGCTGGCGGGGCGGCAGGTTCTCGCCGTTCCGCTCGCCCAGGCCGCCGCGGTGGCCGAGGCGGTGCGGTCGTGAGCCCAGGGGGCGCTCAGTCACCGCGCACCCGGACGAATCTGGCGCCGGTACGTCCGCCGGTCAGCCGGACCTCCACCCGCAGCGGGTTCGGCAGCGGCAGCAGGGTGCCGTGTTCGGCGTTCCGGACGGGTTCGCCCAGTCGGCCCTCGACGGCCTCGGCGAGAGCGCGGGACTCGACGGGGTTCAGCCGGGGTGAGGTCAGCAGGGTGAGGCCGTCGTCCAGCCGGACCAGGGCGTTGCGCGGTCGGGACGGGCTGCCGGTGACGGCGGTGACGGTCGCGTCGACGGTGTCGGCCGGCCGGAACTTCAGCCAGAGCCGGCCGGCGCCGCGTGCGCGGTACGGCGAGGCGGCGGCCTTGCAGACCAGGCCTTCGACGCCGGTCGGAGCCAGGTGTTCGAGCCAGCTCAGCGCCTCGGCGCGGCTGGTGGTCGCCATCACCGTCTGGATCGGCGGGGCGGTGTCGGCGAGCGCGGTGGCGAGCAGCCGCCGCCGGTCGGTCAGCGGCAGCGCACGGACGTCCTGGCCGGGCACGGCGAGGACGTCGAAGGCGATCAGGCCGAGCGCGGTGCGCTCGCTCGCGCGGGCCTGACGGGTGTGCAGCAGCTCCTCGAACGCGAACCGGCCGTCCCGCCAGGCGACCAGCTCGGCGTCCAGGACGAGACCGGCGGGCAGCCGGTCCACGGCGGCCGCGATGGCGGGGAACTCGCGGGCGAGATCGCGGCCGGACCGCGACTGCAGGTACGCGCCGCGCTCACCGCGTGCGAAGGCCAGGCAGCGGAACCCGTCCAGCTTGAGTTCGTAGACGACGCCCTGGCCGCCCAGCGCGTCCTCCTCGGGGACGGACCGCACCGCCGTCGGCCGCATCACCTCCACCGGCGGTTCTAGCACCAGCGCCTCGTCGAGCGGCTCGGCGCCCCGGGGCCCGGTAGTCGCGGGCTCGGCGCGGGAAGGCTCGGCATGTGCCGCAGGCTCCGCGCGGGACGGCTTCGCGCGGGGGACGTCCCGGGCCGGCGGATCCTCCGCTCCGGGGGTGGCCTCCGGCAGCGGGTGGGCCTGGTCCTGGCTGAGCAGCGGCGCCAGCAGGTCGCCGTACCGGGCGATGCGGTCGGGCATGTCCGCGATGGTGAAGGCCAGGTCCTCGGGGGAGCCGGCGGCGTCCAGCTCGTCCCAGCCGACCGGCGTGGAGACGGTGGGTCGTGGGCGGGCCCGGACGGTGTAGGGCGCGGCGGTGGTCTTCTTGGCGTTGTTCTGCGACCAGTCGACGAGCACCCGCCCGGCCCGGCGGGCCTTGCCCATGGTGTGGACGACCAGGTCCGGGTGAGCCCGTTCGAGCCGGGCGGCGAGGGCCTTGGCGTAGGCCGAGACCGCCTCGCTCGGCGCCGGGCGCAGCGGGACGAGCAGGTGCAGGCCCTTGGAGCCGGAGGTCTTCACCCAGCAGCGCAGCCCGTCCTCGGCGAGCGAGTCGCGCAGCAGGCGGGCCACCGTGCGGCAGGTGAGGATGTCGGAGCCCTCGCCGGGGTCGAGGTCCAGTACGAGCCGGTCCGCGACGGCCGGTTCGGCGCTGTGCCACTGCGGGACGTGGAACTCGATGCAGCCCAGGTTGGCCGCCCAGATCAGGGTGGGGCCGTCGTCGACCAGGACCTGCCGCAGGTCGCCGCTGTGGCTGGGGACGGCGGCGGTGCGGACCCAGTCGGGGGTGCCGGCGGGCGGGCTCTTGGCGAAGAACCGTTGGCCGTCCACCCCGTCGGGGCAGCGCAGGAAGGACAGCGGCCGGTCGCGCAGGTGCGGCAGCAGGACCGGCTGGAGCTGGGCGTAGTACTGGATCACCTCGCCCTTGAGCGTGCCGCTCTCGGGGAAGTAGAGCTTGTCGAGGTGGCTCAGCGACAGGCGGCGCCCCTCGACCACCGTCACCGGCATGGGTTCCTCCCTGCTTCCTCGGCCGCGCCGGGCCGACCGCTCCTGGCGGGCCGGTCGCTCGGAGTGCCCACTCGGGGCACCCGGTCAGGAGGCGGCGCGCAGGTGGCGGCGGCCCTTGCGTTCCAGGGCCTGCTGGAGCTCGTCGCGGGTCATGGTGGAGCGGTGCGGGATGTCGAGTTCGGTGGCGCGCTTGTACAGCTCGCCCTTGGTCAGCGCGGACAGGTCCTCCTTGGCCCCCGTACCGCCGGCGGTGGTGCGTTTCTTGGTGCCCGCGCCGGTGCCCGCGCCCGTCGCGCCGGCGCGTTCGCGGGCGGCGGCGGAGGTGCTCTTCTTCTCCCCGGTGGCCTTGGGCCGACGCTGCGCCGACCGGGCGGAACTCCTCGCCCGCCCCGGCTGTTCCTCCCGCGTCTCCCGGCCCTCCTGGCCCTCCTGGCCCTCCCGGCCTTCCTGGTCCGGCTCGGCCGGCCCGCCGCCGGCCGAGCCGGAGCGGGCGCTCTCCAGGCTGCGGGTCAGCACGTCCATCAGGTCGACCACATTGCTCGGGCGGCTCGGCTCTGCGGCGACCGCGACCTCCTCGCCCGCCTGCTTCGCCGCGATCAGCTGGTGCACCTTCTCCTCGAAGTCGTCCCGGTAGTCCTCGGGGTGCCAGTCGACGGCGAGCATGTCGATCAGTTGCTCGGCGGCCTTGAGCTCCCGGTCGGCGGGCTCGGCGCCGGCCTCGGGCAGGTTGTCGATCTCGTGGCGGGGGTCCCGGACCTCGTCGGCGAAGTGCATGGTGTGGGCCACCAGCAGCCCGCCCTCGGCGCGGATCGCGGTCAGGTACTCGCGACCCCGCATGGCGAACATCGCCAGCCCCGCCTTGTTGGACCGCTCCAGGGCCGCCATCAGCAGGTTGTACACCTTCGTGTACTCCTTGCCCTTGGGGCCCAGGTAGTACGTGGTGTCGAAGAAGATCGGGTCGACCTCGGCCAGGTCGACGAAACCGTTGATCTCGATCATCTTGGACCGGCCGGGTGAGATCCGGTCCAGCTCCTCCGGCTCGATGACGACGTACTCGCCCTCGGCGACCTCGAAGCCCTTGACGATCTCCGAGTAGGGGACCTCCTCGCCGGTGCGTTCGTTCACCCGCTTGTTGCGCACCCGGTCGGCCGTCCCGCGCTGGATCTGCCGGAAGCCGACGGTGTGGCTCTCGGTGGCCGAGTACAGGCTCACCGGCACGGTGACCAGCCCGAAGCTCAGCACCCCGCTCCAGATGGGTCGGGCCATCGCCGTCCTCCTCAGCTCCGCACATGTGCACCGCACTCGTGCCTCGTCTGTCCAGTTTCGCCGCATTTGTCGATTTGGTGCACGCCGCACACCTGCCGCACACGACCGGCGCCGCAATCCCGGGTGGACCGCTACGGAGCGCAACCTTCGCGGCTCCCGGCCGTTGATCAGTACCTCGCCGCAGTCGACCCGAGGAGCGCCCGTGAAGAAGGCGATCACCGCCGCCGTACTGACCCTGCTGGCCTTCCCTGCGCTGGGTGCCGCCCCGCCGCCGGCCCCCGGGCCCGCCGGGGACTGCGGTGCCGCGCTGGTGGAGGAGTTCCTCGGGGCCTACCGCGACGCGGTGCTGGAGCAGGGCCCCACGGGCCGGACGCCCTCCGAGGTCCGCGCCCTCTACCTCACCCCCGAGCTCAACGACCGGCTCGACCGGTGGGAGGGCGACAACCGGGCGGATCCGGTCTTCCGCGCCCGGACCGCGCCCGCCTCCTGGTCCACCGCCTGCGCCGCCGACCGGGTGGACGTCACCCAGCGCTGGCGTCCGGGCGACACCCGGTACGTCCGGTACACGGTGCGGCTCGCCGACAAGTCCGTCGTCGACCTCCAGGACCGCGCACCGAGGGCCGCCGCCCGGTAGACCGGCCACTCCGGAGGGCCACCGGCCGCAGGACCTCGCGCCGGGCCGGGACCGGACCGGACCGCGCCGGGCGCCACCGCCGGGACAGCACTCGCACTGGTTCCGGCACGGGGCCACAATGAAACGCGACGGCGCAGTGACGAACGAGGCGACATGCGCGAATCCGACGATGGCGGTTCCGAGGGGCAGCAGGCCATACCCGACGGTGACTCCGCAGCGGTCGTGCTGGACCACCGCGGCGTGGTCGTCCTGTGTACGCCGGCCGCCACCGAACTGCTGGACTGCGCGCCGGGCACCCCGTGCGAACCGCTCTCCGCGCTGCTGGCCGACCGCGCCGGCGGCCCGGCCCGCACCCAGGGGCCGGCCCGCACCACCGTGCGCGACAGCTCCGGCCGGACGGTCGACCTCGCCTGCACCATCGTGCCGCTGACGGCGAGCGCCCAGGCCGAGCCCGACGGCCGCCGGCACTGGCTCGCCCTCGTCACCGCCGCCGGCCGGGCCGCCGAGGCGCCCGCCGCCGGGGACGGCGAGGGCCGCCGGCTCGAACTCTCGCACGCCGCCGCGGCCAACATCGGCGCGTCCCTGGACATCGCCGAGACCACCGAGACGCTGGTCGACCTGCTCGTCCCCGACTTCGCCGACCTGGCGACCGTGGACCTCGCCGAGGCCGTACTGGTGGGCGACGAGCCGCCCCGGCCCGTCCCGGGCGCCGACGTGCGCCTGCGCCGGGTCGCCCTCGCCCAGGGCTCCGACGTCTCCGCCGAGAAGCTCATCCCGGTGGGCGAGGCGCTGCCCCCCGTGCCGGACAACGCGGTGATACGCCCGCTGATGACGGGCCGGCCCGTGGTCGTCCCCGACATCCGCCTGCTGGAGACCACCCTGGATCTCGACTCCGAGCGCCTGCGGGCCTTCATCCCCGAGGGCGTGCACTCCGGCGTGGCGGTCCCGCTGTGCGCCCGGGGCCTGGTGCTGGGCTGCGTCACCGTCTGGCGCAGCCGACTGCCCGACTCCTTCGACGGCGAGGACGCCGCTCTGCTGGAGGAGGTCGCCTCCCGCGCCGCGCTGAGCGTGGACAACGCCCGCCGCTACACCAAGGAGCACCGCTCCGCGATCGCCCTGCAACGCAGCCTGCTCCCGCACTCCGTCTCCCACCTGGCGGCGGCCGAGACCGCGGGCATGTACCAGCCCGCCGGCGGCGGTGTGGGCGTCGGCGGCGACTGGTTCGACGTCATCCCGCTCCCGTCCCTGCGGGTGGCGTTCGTCGTCGGGGACGTGGTCGGCCACGGCCTGGACGCCACCGCGGCCATGGCACGGCTGCGCACCGCCGTCCAGACACTGGCCGACCTCGACCTCGAACCCGACGAGCTGCTGACGCACCTGGACGACCTCGTCCTCGGCTTCTCCACCGAGCAGGACACCCAGATCTCCCGCTCCGAGCTGGCGGTGCTCGGCGCAACCTGCCTGTACGCCGTCTACGACCCGGTCAGCAGGCGCTGCGCCGTGGCCAGCGCCGGCCACCCGCCGCCCGCGGTGGTGCCGCCCGAGGGGCCGCCCGCCTTCCTCCATCTGGTGCCGGGGCCTCCGCTGGGCGTCGGCGGTATGCCGTTCGAGGTGGCGGAGTTCGACGTCCCGCCCGGCACGGTCCTGGCGCTGTTCACCGACGGCCTGGTCGGCAGCCGCGACGGCGACATCGACGAGGGCATGGCGAGGCTGCGCACCTCGCTGCGCGACAGCAGCCGCCCCGACCTTCCGCTGGACGCGATCAGCCGGGACATCGTCGACCGGCTGCTGCCGACCGCGCCCACCGACGACGTGGCGCTGCTGCTCGCCCGCACCCACGAGCTGCGGCCCGGCCATGTCGCCGAGTGGGAGCTGGACGCGGACCTGGCGCTCGTGGGCCACGCCCGGGAGCTGGTACTCGGCCAGCTGACCGAGTGGCAGCTGGACGACCTCAGCTTCGTGGCCGAACTCGTCATCAGCGAACTGGTCACCAACGCCATCCGTTACGCGGGCGGACCGGTGGGTCTGCGGCTGATCCGTGACCGGGTGCTGGTCTGCGAGGTGTCCGATCCCAGCAGCACCCAGCCCCGGCTGCGCCGCGCCCGCGACACGGACGAGGGTGGCCGCGGGCTGTTCCTGGTGGCGCAGCTCACCGACCGCTGGGGCAGCCGCTTCACCCGGGCCGGCAAGACCATCTGGACCGAGCAGGCCATCGGAGCCGCCGCCTTCTGAGCCGCCGCCTTCTGAGCCTCCGCCTTCTGAGTAGCAGTCCTCTGAGTCACCGCCGTCCCGCTCGGCCGAGCCCGGGCGGGGCCGAGGCATGGCGGCGCGGGCCGCGCTCCGAGCACCGCCCCGGGAGCAGGAGAGGCCGGTCGACGTTGGGTCGACCGGCCTCATCCGGTGACCACCGCAGGCGAGGGGGACCCGCGCTGGTGGGATCACTGTAGGAGGCGGGCGACGGCGCTGGGAGCATGGCGCGGGGTGGCGAGTTAGGCCGCCGCCGAGCCGCCCGCCGCCCACCCCGGGTGCGCCCGCCGCCGGCGGCGCGGTCAGCCATCCGGCGTCCGCCGCGCGGCGCCGCCCGGCACGGCTGGTCATGATGGTGGCGGGTGCGCGCGGCTCGGGCGTACGGCGGTCCGGCCGCACGCCCGTGTGTCCAGGAGGGTGGTCGCCATGCCGGGAGTGCGGGCGCGCGGTGCGCCAACGCGGGCGGCGCCGGGGGAGGTTCGGTGGATCAAGCACCCGCCGGTGGCACGGAGCGGAATCACCGCTCCGAAGTATCCCGAACCATTGACTGCCGTCAGAGGAGCGCCATACTGGCTTCACTCCCCGCAGAACCGAACGAGGTGCCGCCGATGCAGCTCTCCCCCTCTGCCCATGTGGACACGTTCTGTCGTGACCGGCTGCCCCCGGTCGGACAGTGGCCGGAGCTGCTCTTCGAGCTCCCGGAGCTGGCCTACCCGGACCGGCTGAACTGCGCGAAGGCACTGCTGGACGACACCGTCGAGCAGTACGGCCCCGACCGCAGCTGCCTGCTCACCCCCACCGGGCGGTGGACCTACGGCGAACTCCAGCGCTGGGCGAACCGGATCGCTCAGGTGCTGACCGAGGACCTGGCGCTGGTGCCCGGCAACCGCGTCCTGCTGCGCGGCCCCAACAACGCCTGGATGGTGGCCTGTTGGCTCGGCGTACTGAAGGCCGGCGGCGTGGTGGTGACGACCATGCCACTGCTGCGGGCGGGCGAGCTGTCGGCGCTGCACGGGATCAGCGCGCCCGTCCTCGCCCTGTGCGACCACCGCTTCCTGGACGAGTTGGTGGCCGCCGAGACGCCCGGGGCGGTGATCGTCCCCTTCGGTGGCACCGGCCCCGACGACCTGTCGGCACGCTGCGCGGCCAAGGACGGGGTGTTCACCGCCGTCGACACCGCCGCCGATGACGTCGCGCTGATCGCGTTCACCTCCGGGACGACCGGCCGCCCGAAGGCGACCCTGCACTTCCACCGCGACGTCCTGGCCAACGCCGACACCTTCTCGCGGCACATCGTCAGGCCCGAGCCGGACGACCTGTTCACGGGCACGCCCCCGCTGGGGTTCACCTTCGGCCTGGGCGGTCTGGTGGTCTTCCCGCTGCGCGCCGGCGCCGCCACCCTGCTGCTGGAGCGGGCGACGCCCGAGCAACTCGCCGACGCCGTCGCCGAGTACGGCGTGAGCGTGCTGTTCACCGCGCCCACGGCCTACCGGACGATCCTGGCGGCCGGGCTCGCCGACCGACTGGCGGGCGTGCGGCGCTGTGTGTCGGCGGGGGAGGCGCTGCCGGTCGCCGTCTGGCAGGACTTCCACGCCGCGACCGGGCTGCGCCTGATCGACGGCCTCGGTGCGACCGAACTGCTGCACGTCTTCATCTCCGCCGCCGACCACGACATCCGCCCCGGCGCCACCGGGCGGCCCGTCCCCGGCTACCGGGCCGTCGTGCTGGACGAGCGCGGGGAGCCGGTGCCCGACGGGCAGCCCGGTCTGCTGGCCGTCAAGGGCCCGACCGGCTGCCGCTACCTGGACGACGAGCGCCAGCTCAGCTACGTCCGCGCGGGGTGGAACCTCACGGGTGACACCTACATCCGCGACGGGGACGGCTACTTCTGGTACCAGGCCCGCAGTGACGACATGATCGTCTCCTCGGGTTACAACATCGCCGGTCCCGAGGTGGAGCAGGTGCTGATCACCCACCCCGACGTGCTGGACTGCGCGGTGGTGGGGGCGCCCGACGACAGCCGCGGGACGATCGTCAAGGCCTATGTGGTGCTGCGCGAGACGGCCACCGGCGACGCGGCGACCGCCCGGGCCCTGCAGGACTTCGTCAAGCAGGCCATCGCGCCCTACAAGTACCCCCGCGCCGTCGAGTTCGTCCCGGAGCTGCCCCGCAACGCCAGCGGCAAGCTCCAGCGGGCCGAGCTCCGCCGCCGGGCCCGGCACGCCGGCCCCGCGGCGACCGGCCGCTGAGCCGGCCCGGAGCCGCCGAGCCCTCACCACCGAGCCCTCACCACCGAGCCCCCGTCCCTGAGAGGTGCCCCGATGAGCAACCCCGCGATTCCCGCCGCCGACCGGGCCGCCCCGGTCGCCGCCCCGACCGCCGCCGTGGCCGTGCCGCCCGCCCTGCCCAGCGTGGTGGTCGAGCGGCGGGTCGAGTGGTCGGACACCGACGCGGCCGGCCACTACCACTTCTCCTCCGTCCTGCGCTGGGCCGAGGCGGCGGAGGCGGTACTGCTGCGCAGACTCGGCCTCGACGGCCTGTTCGGCAGCATCCCCCGGGTCCACTTCGAGGCCGACTACCTGGAGCGGCTCTGGTTCGGCGACGCGGTGCACGTCGAGCTGCGGGTCGACAGGGTGGGCACCTCCTCCCTGCACTACGCCTTCGAGGTGCGAGGGCCGGGCGGCCCGGCGGCGACGGGCCGGATGTCGGTGGTCCACTCGGCGGCCACGGCCCGGGGTGTCTCGCCCTGGCCTCCGCAGGTGCGTCAGGTGCTCTGCGAGGCGGGCCCGCAGGCGCCGGAGTACTACGGCTGAGCCCGTCGCGCCACGCCGGGCGTGGTGTATCGCGGTTGCTTGACGACCGCAGACTAAGCGCAATACCGTGACGGCACGGAACCTCAGGAGGACCTTCATGCGCGTAGCGGTCATCGGAGGTGGCCCCGGCGGCCTGTACTTCGCGGCCCTGGCCAAGCGGCTCTCGCCCGCCTGGGACATCACCCTCTGGGAGCGCGACGCCCAGGACGACGCGTCCGGCTTCGGGGTGGTGTTCTCCGACGAGACCCTGGAGGGCATCGCCCAGGCCGACCCCGAGGTGTTCGCCGCGATGTCGGCGCGCTTCGCCCGCTGGAGCGACATCGACGTCCGCTACGCCGGCCAGGTCCGGACCTCCGGTGGGCACGGCTTCGCCGCGCTGGACCGCAACCGGCTCCGGGAGATCCTCCAGCGGCGCTGCGCCGCACTCGGCGTGGACGTGCGCTACCGGACGCCGGCGCCCCCGGTGGAGGACCTGTCCGCCGGCTACGACCTGGTCGTCGCCGCGGACGGCGTCCGCTCCGCCACCCGGCAGACCTACGCCCGCAGCTTCTGCCCCGACCTGGACGAGCGCGGCTGCCGCTACATGTGGCTGGCCACCGACCGCGTCTTCGAGGCCTTCACCTTCATCGTGGAGAACCGGGACTTCGGCGTTCTCCAGGTGCACGCCTACCCCTTCGACGGCCGGCGCAGCACCTTCATCGTGGAGATCGAGGAGAACGCCTGGCGCCGGGCCGGCTTCGAGGCCCTCGCCGCACGGGAGTTCACGCGGGGGGAGAGCGACCACGAGAGTGTGCGCCGGTGCGAGGAACTGCTCGCCGGGCACCTGGACGGCCACCGGCTGATCCCCAACGCGTCCAGGTGGATCCGCTTCACCACGGTGCGCAACGGCTGCTGGCGGCACGAGAACGTGGTGCTGCTGGGCGACGCCGCGCACACCGCGCACTTCTCGATCGGCTCCGGCACCAAGCTCGCCATGGAGGACGCCCTGGCTCTCGCCGCGAGTCTGCACGAACACCCCACGGTGGATGGGGCGTTGGCCGCGTACGAGGCGGAGCGTCGGCCGGTGGTCGAGTCCACCCAGCGGGCCGCGCAGGCCAGCCTGGAGTGGTTCGAGAACGTCGGCCGGTACACCGGCCAGGCGCCGGACCAGTTCGCCTTCAACCTGCTGACCCGCAGCCGCCGCGTCACCTACGGCAACCTGCGCGCCCGGGACCCGGAGTTCGTCCGCGCCGTCGACGCCTCCTTCGACGCCTCCTTCGACGCCGGCCTCGGCGGCGCCGCGCAGACCCGCGAGGCCGCCGTACCCCCGATGTTCCGGCCGCTGCGCCTGGCCGGGCTCGACCTGCGCAACCGGGTGGTCGTCCCGCCGCTGGCGACGTACTCGGCCACCGACGGCCTGCCCGGCACCCTCCAGCAGACCCAGCTCGCCGCCCAGTGCCTGGGCGGGGCGGGCCTGGTGTTCGCCGGGATGACCGCCGTCAGCGCGGACGGGCGGGCCACCCGCGGCTGCGCCGGCCTGTACACCGACGAGCAGGAGAGCGCCTGGCGGCGGATCGTCTCCGCCATCAGGGAGCTCTGCGACACACCGCTGGGAATCCAGCTCACCCACGCCGGCCGCCGCGCCTCCACCGCGCTGCCCGGCCCGGACGGGGTCGGACGCCCGCTCGGCGCGGACGGCTGGGCGACCCTGGCCGCCTCGGCGCTGCCCTGGGACGCCGACAGCCCCGCCCCCCGCGAGGCCACCCCCACCGACCTGGCAGCCGTCACCCGGGACTTCGCGCGGGCCGCGGCCCGGGCCGACCGGGCCGGATTCGACGTCCTGGAGCTCCAGTTCGGCCACGGGCACCTGCTCTCCGGCTTCCTCTCCCCGCTCACCAACCGGCGCACCGACGCGTACGGCGGCACTCTCCGACGCCGGCTGCGCCTGCCGCTGGAGGTGCTGGCCGCCGTGCGTGCCGTGTGGCCGGCCGGCAAGCCGCTGGCCGTGCGGATCTCGGCCACCGACTGGGCCGAGGGCGGTACCACCGAGGCACAGGCCGTCGAGATCTGCCGGGCGCTCGCGGCCGCCGGGGCGGACGTCATCGACGTGTCCACCGGCGAGGTGGTCGCGCACCAGCGGCCGCGCTACGGGCGCAGCTACCAGACGCCGTTCGCCGACCTGATCCGCAACGGCACCGGCATCCCGACCATCGCCGTCGGTGCGATCTCCAGCTACGACGACGCCAACTCGATCGTGCTCGCCGGGCGCGCCGACCTGGTCGCCGTCGGCCGGGCGCACCTCTACGACCCGCTCTGGACCTTGCACGCGGCCGCCGAGCAGGGCTACACCGGGCCGGGCGCGCGCTGGCCCCTGCCGTGGCAGCCGGGCAGCCGCAAGCCGGCCGGTCCGCGCGCCGACCGCGTCCCGCCCCGGCTGCACCTGCTGCGCGAGCCGGCCGCTCCCGTCCACCGGCGCTGGCAGCCCCCGCCGCCGGCGCGGCCGCCCGCGGCGACGGCACCGACCGCGGCCCACTGAGCCGCACCCCACCCCACCCGCAGTTCGGAGGATCTGATGGAGGATCTGCCCCGCTTCACGGCGGCCGCCGTCCAGGCCGCGCCGGTCTACCTCGATCCGGCGGCCACCGTCGACAAGGCCGTGGCGCTGATCCAGGAGGCAGCCGGGCACGGTGCCTCGCTGATCGTCTTCCCCGAGGTGTTCGTCCCCGGCTACCCGTACTGGAACTGGACGATGAACCCCGTCCAGGGCTCGCCCTGGTTCGAGCGGCTCCAGCGCTCCTCCGTCGACGTACCCGGGCCGCACGTCGACACCCTGCGGGCCGCCGCCCGCCGGCACGGCGTCGTCCTGGTGATCGGCGTCAACGAACGCTCACCGCACAGCCTCGGCGTCCTCTACAACACCCTGCTGACCATCGGCTCCGACGGCGAGCTCCTCGGGGTGCACCGCAAGCTGGTGCCGACCTGGGCCGAGAAGCTCACCTGGACCGGCGGTGACGGCAGCTCGCTGAAGGTCCACCGGACCGGGATCGGCCCGCTCGGCGTGCTGGCCTGCGGTGAGAACACCAATACCCTGGCTCGCTTCACCCTGCTCGCCCAGGGCGAACTCGTCCACGCGGCCGCCTACATCGCGCTGCCGGTGGCACCCGAGGACTACGACATGGCGGAGGCCATCGCGCTGCGCACCGCCGCGCACTGCTTCGAGGGCAAGGTCTTCTCCGTCGTGGCCTGCTCGACCATCTCCGCGGAGATCGTGGACGAGATCGCCGGCGCGGACCAGGACGTCCGCAAGATGCTCGCCCGCCCGCGCAGCGCCCTGTCGGGGATCTTCGGACCCGACGGCCGGCCCGTCACCGATCCCCTGATCGACGACGAGGGCATCGTCTACGCGGAGATCGACCTGGCCAGGTGCATCCAGCCCAAGCAGATGCACGACATCGTCGGCCACTACAACCGCTTCGACGTCTTCCGACTGCACGTCGACGACCGCCCGCGCACCCCGCTGGCCCTCAGCAGCGACCGTCCCGGCACCCCGCCCCGCACCCCCGGCCGCCCGGACCAGCCGATCCGTCCCACCCGCACTGAGGAGGAAGCGTGACCACCTTCGACGACACCGCACTCGGCCGGGCCCGGGTGTCCGACACCCCCGAACTGCGCGCCTACTACGGCGAACTCGCCGAACTGGACGCGGGCGCGCTGTGGACGGTCGCCAACGAGATCGAGCCCTGGTACCCGCAGCCCAGGTCCGTCCCGGTGCTGTGGCGCTACGAGGCGCTGCGCCCGCTGGTCCACAAGGCGCTGCCGCTGGTGCAGGCCGACGACGCCGGGCGGCGCGTGGTCATGCTGGTCAACCCCGGCCGCCGGGAGCTCAGCGCGGCGGTCGGCCTGCTCTACACCGGCCTGCAGATCATGGGGCCCGGCGAGTCCATGACCGCCCACCGCCACCAGGCCGCCGCCCTGCGCTTCGTCCACGAGGGCAGCGGCGCCTGGACCATCGTGGACGGCCAGAAGCTCAAGGTCGAGCCGCGGGACTTCGCCATCACCCCGAACGGCACCTGGCACGAGCACGGCAACGAGTCCGACCAGGCGCCCGTCATCTGGCAGGACGGCCTGGACATCCCGCTGGTCAACGCCCTGGACGCCGGCTTCTACGAGGTCCACCCCGACCTCTACCAGACGCCCGGAAAGGTCATCAACTCCTCCGTCCTCAGCTACGGCACCAATCTGCTGCCGTACGGCATGGAGAAGTGGACCCGCCCGTACTCACCCGTCTTCGGCTACCCGTGGGAGCCCACCTACCAGGCCCTGCTCGACCTGGCCAAGGCCGAGGACGGCTCCCCCTACGACGGCGTGATCATGGAGTACGCCAACCCGCTCACCGGCGGATCGGTGATGCCGACCATGGGCGCCCACATCCAGCTGCTGCGCCCCGGCCAGGCCACCCTGGCCCACCGCCACACCGGCTCGGTGGTCTACACGGCGGCCAAGGGGCACGGGGTGTCGGTGATCGCCGGGCAGCGCTTCGAGTGGCAGCAGGGCGACATCTTCTGCGTCCCGTCCTGGGCCTGGCACGAGCACGCGAACCTGGACACCTCCGAGGACGCCTGCCTCTTCTCCTTCAACGACTTCCCCGTGATGCGCTCCCTCGGCTTCCTGCGCGAGGAGGCCTACACCGACAACGGCGGCCGACAGCCGGTCCGCCCGGACGGCGCCTGACCGCCTCGCGCCGCCGCCGTACCGTCCCGCCGTCCGCCCGCCGTACCGTCCCGCCGCCCTACCGCCAACGCAAGGAGCCCACCGATGCGACTGGTCACCTACAGCCCGAAGTCCCCGGCGCACCAGGCGCCGCCGAGCTCACCCCACGCCCCGGGCGGCACCGGCCCCGCGCCCCGGCTGGGCGTCGAGCTCGGCGACCGGGTCGTCGACCTCGCCGCCGTCGCCGCCGCCGCCGGCGCCGAGCTGCCGGGCGATCTGCTCGGCTTCGTCCGGGCCGGGCAGCCGGCCCTGGACGCCGCCCGGGCACTGCTCCTGGAGGGCGAGCCGCAGACCTGGCCGGCCGGCGCCGTGCACGCCTTCCACGACGTCACCCTGCACGCCCCGTTGCGCCCCGGCAAGATCATCGGGGTGGGCCTGAACTACGTCGAGCACGTCGCCGAGTCCCACCGGACCCTGGACACCGCCCGCGAACTGCCGGACCGCCCGGTGCTGTTCTCCAAGCCCGCCACCGCCGTGACCGGCCCCGGACAGCCCATCCTGCACAACGGCGACCTCACCTCCCAGCTCGACTGGGAGTGCGAACTGGCCGTCGTCATCGGCCGGACGGCCTTCCGGGTGCGGGAGGAGGACGCCTGGGACCACATCTTCGGCTACAGCATCATCAACGACATCAGCGCCCGCGACCAGCGCCGCTCCGGCCAGTGGTTCTTCTCCAAGGGCCAGGACTCCTACGCCCCCTTCGGGCCCGCCGTGGTCACCGCCGACGAGCTGGCCGACCCGCTGGACCTCAAGCTCTCGCTCCAGGTCAACGGCGTGACCAAGCAGGACTCCAGCACCCGTCACATGCTGTTCCGGATCCCGCGGCTGATCGCCGACATCAGCTCCGGGGTCACCCTGGAGCCGGGCGACGTGATCGCCACCGGATCGCCCTCCGGTGTCGGCGCAGGCTTCGTACCCCCGCAGTTCCTCCGGCCGGGCGACCTGGTCGAGGCGACCATCGAGGGCATCGGCACCCTCGCCAACCCGGTCGTCGACGCCCGCTGAATCCGCCGGGCGATCCACCCCCCCGCCGCCGTCCCGCACCCCGGTACCCACACCTGCCCCCGTGCCCCCGCCGTCCCGCGACCCGAGGAGCCCCCGCCGTGTCCCCGCGCACCTACCGGATCGGCCAGATCGTCCCCAGTTCGAACGTCACCATGGAGAGCGAGGTGCCCGCCATCCTGCGCGCCCGCGAGGGCGTCGCGCCGGAGCGGTTCACCTTCCACTCCAGCCGGATGCGGATGACCCACGTCACCCCCGAGCAGCTCAAGGCGATGGACGCCGACTCCGACCGCTGCGCCGTCGAGCTCTCCGACGCGCACGTGGACGTCCTCGGCTACGCCTGCCTGGTGGCCATCATGAGCATGGGAGCCGGCTATCACCGGCTCTCCCAGCAGCGCCTGCACACCCGCACCGCCGAGAACGGCGCCCCCGCCCCCGTCGTCACCAGCGCCGGCGCCCTGGTCAACGGCCTGCACACGATCGGCGCCAGGAAGGTCGCACTGATCGCCCCGTACCTGCGCCCGCTGACCCGCACCGTGGCCGACTACCTCGCCCACGAGGGCATCGAGGTCCTGGACTACGAGGCACTGGAGATCCCCGGCAACCTCGACGTCGCGGCCCACGACCCCGGGCGGCTGCCGGCCATCGCCGAGCGCCTCGACCACGCGGACGCCGACGCCGTCGTGCTCTCGGCCTGCGTGCAGATGCCCTCCCTGGCGGCCATCGAGGAGGCCGAACAACGGCTCGGCAAGCCCGTGGTCTCCGCCGCCGTCTGTACCGTGCACCAGATGCTGCGCGCCCTGGACCTGCCCGCCGTCGCCCCCGGCGCCGGGCACCTGCTCTCCGGCAGGTACGCCGACGCCCCGCTGCGCACGGACACCCACCCCGCCCCTGCCCGACCCGCCCGCACCTGACCCTGCCTGCCTGCCTGCCTGCCTGCCTGCCTGACCGGCCGCGACGCCCGTGTCCCCGCTCCCGACCCCGCCCGCGCACACTCCGGACGCCGAAACCCGGCTGGGTATGATCACCTGCAAACTCACGGAGGAAGGCGAGCATGTCGGAGACCGCGACCCGGCCCAGTTCCCTGATCAGCACGATCTACGGGGAGTTCGTGCGGCGGCTGGGCGGCTGGATCTCCATCGCCGACCTGATCGCCCTGATGGCGGAACTCGACGTCGACGGGCCCGCGGTACGCTCCGCGATCTCCCGCCTGAAGAAGGGCGGCACCCTCGTCCAGGAGCGCCGGGCCGGCACCGGGTACCGGCTCAGCCCCGCCATGGCGCCGGTCTTCGACGAGGGCGACCGCCGGATCTTCGGCAGCCTGGAGCCCGCGGCGCTGGCCGACGGCTGGGTCATGGCCATCTTCTCCGTCCCCGAGTCCGAACGCGCCCACCGCCACCAGCTGCGCTCCCGGCTGACCTGGCTCGGCTTCGGCAACGCCTCCCCGGGCGTCTGGCTCGCCCCCGCCCGCCTGCTGCCGGACGCCCGCCGGATGCTGGAACGGCTCGGCCTGAGCGAGTACGTCCATCTCTTCACCTCCGACTACGCCGGCTTCGCGGAGCTGAGGGAGGCCGTCAGCACCTGGTGGGACTTTCCCACGATCGAAGCCCAGTACGCGGCCTTCACCGACACCTACCAGCCGGTCGCCGAGGAGCTGCGCCATTACCCGCGCCCGGACGAGGTCGAGGCGTTCCGCGACTACGTGCCGATGCTCAACGACTGGCGCCGGCTGCCCTACCTGGACCCCGGCCTGCCGGTGGAGCTGCTGCCCGCCGACTGGAACGCGGTCGAGGCCCGGCGGGTCTTCGTCGAGCTCCACGACCTGCTGGCGGAGCCCAGCCTGCGGCACGTGGTCGAGGTGACCGGCCTGGCGCCGCTGCCCACCCCACCCTGACGGACCCGGCCCCGCGGCGGGCCCCGCGTCGATCGGCGGCCGGCGTCCCCCACCGGTCCCAGCACGAGGAGAACGTATGACCCAGCCCCCCGCCGCCGACCTGGTCATCCGGGCCGCGGCCGTGCACACGCTCGTCCCGGGCGAGGAGACCCAGCGGGCCGTCGCCGTCACGGGGGAGCGCATCACGGCGCTCTCGCCCGACCCGAAGGGCCTGGACCACCTGGTCACCGCCGCCACCCGGGTCGTCGACGCCCCCGGATCGACCGTGCTGCCGGCCTTCGACGACACCCACACCCACCTGATCCTCGCGGCGCACAGCGTCTTCGACGTACCCGTCCACCGGGCCCGCACCATCGCGCAGTTCCAGGACCTGATCCGCGAGCGCGCCGCGACCACCCCGCCCGGCCAGTGGATCCGCACCACCATCAACTGGCAGGAGCTCAACCTCGCCGAGGGCCGGATGCCCACCGCCGCCGAACTGGACGAGGCCACCTCCGAGCACCCCGTGCTGGTCAAGCGCGGCGCCTACAACGGCATGCTCAACTCCTACGCGATCCGGCTGGCCGGCTTCACCGCCCGGACCCCGCAGCCGCCCGGCGGCGAGATCCAGCACGACGAGCGGGGCCGGCCGACCGGACGGCTGATCGGCTCCGCGACGGCCCTGGCCGAGCGGCTGCTGCCGCGCCCGGACCTCGCCTCCCGGATCGAGGGCCTGCGGGCCGCCTCGCACGACTACGCCGCCACGGGCATCGGCACCGTCCGCGACTGCCTGGTCCCCGTCGAGGATCTGGCGGTGCTCGGCGCGGCCCGCGAGCGCGGCGCGCTGGGCGTGCGGATCCGCGCGCTCGTCTCCGGCTTCGCCGCCCGCTCGGCCGCCGACGTCGACGACCTGCTGGACCTGATGGAACCCTGGCAGGGCGTCGAGGACGACTGGCTCAGGGTCTGGGGTGTGAAGTTCGCCGTCGACGGCGGCATCGAGGCCGGCGCCCTGGAGGAGCCGTACGTCGGCCGGCCCTGCTACCACGGCACCCTGCTGTGGGAGCCCGAGGTGCTGGTGGAGGCCGTCGACCGGGTGGTCCGGCGCGGCTGGCGGGCCGGCGTGCACGCCTGGGGCGACCGCGCCCTGCGCATCCTGCTGGACGTGTACGAGAGCGTGCTCGCCAGGCACCCAGGACTCCCGCAGGGCACCCTGGTGATCGAGCACGGCGGTCTGGCCACGCCCGCCCAGCGCGCCCGCGCGGTACGTCTGGGCATCCCCGTGACGGTCCAGCACCCACTGCTGCACGACGCCGCCGTACCGCAGATCCAGGCCTGGGGCGAGCAGCGGGTCAGCGCCATCTTCCCGCTGCGGGAGTGGCTGGACGAGGGCGCCCTGCTGGCGGCCGGCTCGGACCACCCGGTCGGGCCGTACGGCGCGATGACCTCCGTCTGGGGAATGACGACCCGTCGCACGAGGGCCGGGGTCCAGGGGCCCGAGCACGCCATCGACCGCGCGGAGGCGGTCGGGCTGCACACCACCGAGGCCGTCCGGCTGCTCGGGGAGGGCGACCGGCGCGGCACCCTCGCGCCCGGATTGCTCGCCGATCTGACGCTGTGGCCCGAGGACCCGTTCGACTGCGCCGAGCGGACCCTCGCCGCGATGCTCCCCGAACTCACCCTCGTAGGCGGCACGGTCGTGCACGATCAGGCCGCCCCGCCAGCCACCGGGGGGAGGGACGCCGGGGCAGGCGCGGAGTAGGAGGACTGCGCCGCCCGCGGAGGATTGTCCGCCCACGCCCGGTGGGAAGGCTCACCCCACATCACGTCCAGGGAGTGAACCATGACAGTCAGTCACCGCACCATCGGCACCGGCGCGCACAAGGTCATCGTGCTGCACGACTGGTTCGGCACCACCGCCGGCTGGGGCCCGTTCCTCGACTACCTGGACGGCGAGGCGTTCGGCTACGCCCTGCTGGACTATCGCGGCTACGGTCAACGAGCAGAAGTGCCGGGGGAGTTCACGCTGTCCGAGATCGCCAGGGACACCCTCGACCTGGCCGACCGGCTGGGCTGGCGGACCTTCTCGCTGGTCGGCCACTCGATGGGCGGCAAGGCGGCGCAGCGCGTGCTGGCCGAGGCACCGGAGCGGGTGCGCAAGCTCGTCGGCGTCGCACCGGTGCCCGCCTGCGGGTATCCCCTGGACGGTGACGCGTACGAGCTGTTCCACGGCGCCGCGCGGCGCCCGGCCAACCGCCGGGCCATCCTCGACCTGGTCACCGGTCGCCGGGCCAACCCCCGCTGGCTCGACCAGATGACCGCCCGGTCGGTCGCCGACTCCCGTCCGGAGGCCGTCGCCGCCTACCTGGACGACTGGACCACGCTCGACTTCGCGGCCAAGATCAGCGGCAGCCGGCTCCCGGTCAAGGTCTTCGTCGGCGAGCACGACCTCGCCCTCTCAGCCGAGGCGATGCGCGGCACCTGGCTCACCCACTACCCGGAGGCCGAGCTGGAGGTGCTGCCCAACTCCGGGCACTACCCGATGTACGAGGTCCCGGTGGCCTTCGCGACCGCCCTGGAGGCCTTCCTGCGGGCCTGAGCGGCCCCTGCGCTACGGTGAAATTCTCGGGGCGGCGGTGGCCGGGCGCCGGGAACGGCCAGGAACGGGGGCATCGTGTCGGAGCGGCTCGCGGTGGTGTCCGGCGGCGGGACGGGGATCGGCCGGGCGATCGCACACGCCTTCGCCGCCGACGGCCACCGCGTGGTCGTCCTCGGCCGGCGCGCGGAGGTGCTGGAGCAGGCCCGCGCCTCCCCGGCCGCCGGATACCTCACCGGGCAGGTGATCGGCCTCAACGGCGGCGCGGTGCTGGGCCGTTAGCCGCCCGGTCGGCAACCGCGCCGGTCGGCGCCCCGCCGGGGGCGGAATCGGATGGCGGGCCGGCGGGCGAGGCGCTGATGCGGGATGTCCGGATTCGGATACTTTGCTGTCCACGCGGCAAGCGCCAGCCCCGGGAGAGCCATGTCCTCGAAGCACCCCGCACCCCAGGCCCAGGTGACCGCAGGACAGGTGCTGCGCAACCCGCGGATCTGGGTGTTCCCGACCGTCCTGGTCGGCCTGCTCGCACTGCTGCTGTCGCTGATCTACATGGGCGGCGTCCTCGACCCCAGGGGTCACCTGCACCGGATGCCGATCGGGCTGGTCAACGCCGACCAGGGCGCGGTGGTGGCCGGGCAACAGACCAACCTGGGCGCCCGCGTCACCGCCGGCATCGCGGCCGCACCCGACCCCGAGGAGCAGATCTCCTGGCGGCAGCTGGACCAGGCCGGTGCCATGCAGGGGCTGGCCTCGGGCAAGCTGTGCGCCGTGCTGGAGGTCCGGCCCGACTTCACGGCGGCGGTCGCCCAGCTCGGCGCCACCACCGGCCTGCCCGAGGCGCCGCAGCCACGGATGACGGTGTTCACCAACCCGGGCGCGGGCAGCCTGGCCTCCTCACTGGCCACCTCGATCGCCCAGCAGGCGGCCCACCAGGCCTCGCTCGAACTCGGCCGCACGCTGCTCGCACAGCTGCCGCAGCAGGGTGCCCAGGCCACCAACGCCGAGCGGATCCAGCTGGCCGACCCGGCGACGATCGACTCCGCGGTCGGCCACCCGATCGGCTCGCACAGCGGACTGGGGCTGACCGCCTTCTACTACACGCTGCTGCTGGTCCTGTCGGGCTTCCTGGGCGCCAACATCATCGCCAACGGCGTGGACGTCTCGCTGGGCTACGCGGCGAGCGAGCTCGGCCCGTGGCGCACCCAGCTGCCGACCGTACCGATCACCCGGACCCGGACGCTCATGATCACCTGCACCATGTCGGTCGTGCTCTCGCTGCTGACGTCCAGTCTGGTCATGCTCGCCTGCGTCACGATCCTCGGCATGGACGCCTCCCACCTCCCGCTGCTGTGGGTCTTCTCGGTCTGCGCCAGCGCCGCGGTCGGGCTCGGCGTCCAGGCCCTGCTGGCGGCCTTCGGCGGGATCGGGCAGCTGATCAGCATGTTCGTCTTCATCGCGCTGTCGCTGCCGTCCTCGGGTGCGACCATCCCGCTCCAGGCGCTGCCGGGCTTCTACCGCTGGCTGTCCGAGTTCGAGCCGATGCGCCAGCTCACGGACGGCGTCCGCGCGATCCTCTACTTCGACGCGCAGGGCGAGGCCGGCCTCACCCGCGCCTGGATCATGATCGCGATCGGTGTGGTGGCCGCCCTGGCCTTCGGGTTCGCGATGACGACGTATTACGACCGCAAGGGCCTGCACCGGATCGTCCCCGAACACCACCGGGAGGAGAAGCCGGAGCCGGGTCCGGGGCCGGGTCCCGGGGCTGGGCCGGAGCCGGGCCCGAGTCCCGCCTGACACCGTGCGTCTGACGGTGCGTGGCTGACCCCGCCTGCCGGATCCCGCGTTGCGGGACCTGCGTGCCCGACCGCCTCGCGGGGGCACTCTTGTCGGTCCGCGCGCCGCTGGCTATCTTGACGGCCTGATCCGACCAGGGCCCGCAGCCGCGGTGCGCCGGCGGCGGCGCAGGCGGGGGAGCGGACGATGACGGGCTGGACCGGACGTACGGCCACGGAGATCGCCGCAGCCGTCGGCGTCAGGCAGGTGGCGCCCCGTGAGGTGGTGGCCGAGCACCTGGCCCTGATCGAGCGGCTGGATCCGCACGTCGGCGCCTTCCGCAAGGTGCTGGCCGAGCGCGCGCTCCACGACGCGGACGCCCTCGCCGGGCGCGCCGACCTCGCCGCGCTTCCCCTGGCCGGTGTCCCCGTTGCCATCAAGGACAACCTCCCGGTCGAGGGCGAGGCCACCCGGCACGGTTCGGCTGCCACCCCGGACACCCCGGCCACCGCCGACCACGAGACCGTTCGCCGGCTGCGGGCGGCCGGCGCGGTGGTGATCGGCCTGACAGCCGTTCCCGAACTTTGTATCTTCGGCACCACGGACAGCGTGTTCGGCACCACCCGCAGCCCCTGGGACCTCTCCCGCAGCTCCGGCGGTTCCTCCGGTGGGAGTGCCGCAGCCGTGGCGGCGGGCATGGTGCCGATCGCCCTGGGCAACGACGGGATGGGCTCGATCCGGATTCCGTCCGCCAGCTGCGGCGTCCTCGGACTCAAGCCCGGGGCGGGCGTGGTCCCCGCAGACCTCGGGGTCGACGGCTGGTCGCAGATGGCGGAGAACGGTCCGATCGCCACCTGCGCCGCCGACGCCGGCCTGATGCTCCGGGTGCTCGCCGGCGACGGCGGCGGCCTCGATGCCGGCGCTGGGCTGACCTCCCTCCCCGCCGACGGTGCGGCCGACGCCGTGCCACTGCGGATCGCGCTGTCCGCCCGGTGCCCCGGCCCGGGCATCCCGGTCGACCCCGCGCACACCGCCGCCGTCCGCGACACCGGCCGCCACCTCGCGGCCGCCGGTCACCGGGTCGGCCGGGCCGAGGCGCCGTACCCGCTCTGGCTGGGCGCGGCAGCGGTGGCCCGCTGGCTCGCCGGCACAGCCGCCGAGGCGGCCCGGCTGGACCCCGCGCTGCTCGCTGCGCGCACCCGCCGGCACGCCGCGCTCGGCCGGGCCGTCACCCGGGCCGGCCTCGTCCGGCCCGGTCAACGCACCCGGTGGCAGGAGCGGTTGGAACACTTCTTCACCGAGCACGACGTGCTGGTCACGCCGACGCTCGCCCGGCCCGCGCCGCCCGCGGAGCGCTGGCACACCAGGGGCTGGGCGGCGAATGTCCTCTCCAACATCCGCTACGCCCCCTTCAGTCACCCCTGGAACCTGGCCCGCTGGCCGGCCCTCGCGCTGCCGGTACCCGTCGCGCTGATACCGGTCGCGCCGGCGGCCGGTGGTTCGGTGGCCAGCGCTCCGGGCGCCGCCGGGCGCCTGCCGTTGTCCGTGCAGTTGGTCGCGCCACCCGGGGGCGAGCTGCGTCTGCTCGCGCTGGCTGCGGAGCTGGAACGCCGGCGCCCGTGGCCGCGTACGGCTCCTGAGGCGGGCTGAACGCCACGTACGGTTGGGCCCCTTCGCGCCGGCCGAACGCCGCGAGGGTGTGGCTGCGACGTTCGGCCGGCCGCGCCGATCAGGGGCAGTGCTTCCACGCGAGGTGGTAGGTGGTGTTGATGTCGCCGTCCGTCGAGTCCATCGTCATGAAGCTGTTCGTCTTGGTCGGGTCGGAGGTGCCGGAGTTCACCCGCAGTTCGGTGTTGATGTTGAAGTTCCGCAGCTCGCCGCACGGTGCGTACACCAGGGCGGCGATCTCGACCGCATCGGTCGCCTGCCAGCTGTCGTCGACCGGGCCGCGGAACTGGTGACTCTGCGACGCGGTCTGCGGCGAGCCCTGGAAGTAGTAGTTCGCCCGCTGGGTGCCGGTGGCCCCCTTCTCCAGGTGCGCGAACCCGCGGTAGTCGGCGGAGGCGATCGCGTAGGTGAAGCCCTGCGGCACGTGCACGTTCAGGTTGAGCTGGCAGTTCTTGCGGAAGTCGGTCGGCTTGGAGCCCAGGCCGACCTGGGCGAGGTAGTTGCTGTACGTCACCGTGAAGGCCGTGTTGTCCGGGGAGACGGCGACTGCGGCCGTCCCGGCCGGGCAGCCCGAGCCGTTGACCGTCGCCACATTGATGACGATCTTGTCCGGCGGAGGTGTGCTCCAGCCGGAGCTGGAGACCGGCGAGCCGAGCAGTGACGCCGCGACACCGGCGGCACCGGTGAGAGCCAACGCACGGAGCATCATGGGCTGTTCCTTCCGTCGTCCATGGACCTCGGGCCGCTCGTGCCGACCTGAGGCGGCTTGGAGCGGCGCGATTTGACGGGTACATGGCAACACAGTCCGTCATCCGCGTACAGGGTCCGTGCCGGGCGACCAGGCGCAACCGCGCGTGCGCGCGCCCCCTTGGCGCCTCGATGCATCCAGGCGTGCGCGGGATCGGTTGCTGCGGCGGCTTGGCGGCTCGGCGGTGAGCCGGGTGAGCCGGGTGAGCGGGGTGGGTCGAGTGGACCGGGTGGGGCCGGTGGGTCAAACCGTAGATACCGGGCATACGCGCCGCGAGGACCTCCCGGAAGGAGAGAAGAGGATGTTGCTCCTCGGACTGCTGCTGCTCGCGGCCGCCGGCACGTTCACCGGCCTGCTGATCGCCGAGAACCTGGACGGCGGCCCCAGTTACACCGTCACGATGTTCGGCAACGACGTCGCCACCATGAACAGCCTCGCGATCTTCCTCGCGGGCATCGCGCTGACCCTCGTCTTCGCCCTGGGCTGCCTGCTGGTCTTCGCCGGCCGTCGCTCGGCCCGCCGCCGGGCGATGGAGCTGATGGCCGCCCGCCCGCAGGTCGACCGGGCGCCGGCCGTCCAGCCCCGCACGAGCGCGGTGACCGCCCCCGTGGACACCGACCCTGTGGCGCCGGCTCCGACGGGTGGCTCCGGGTCGCCGACGGCTCCGCCGTCCTCGGCCGGGGAGCCGGCCCGGGCCGCCCGGCCCCGCTCCACGGGCCGGCACCGCTTCGTCCACCGCATGGGCCACTGACCTCGGGGAGTCCGCGGGCAGCGGATCGGCGGCTCGCGCGATCGCTCGCGGGAGGGTGGGCACGCGCCCGGTACGTTCATCCGCCGAACCGGCGCGGCCGTCGCGGGCCCCGGCGTACCAGAACAGGGGCACCGACATCCCTGCCTGATCCCGACCGCGTCGCACCTCCCCGACCCGTTGTCCCCGGCCCTGTTGGCCGAGACCGGACGACGGCTCTGCCCGACCGCAGCCGACCCTGGCGGCTCGGGCGGGGCCGGTAGCGGCGGCAGCGGGCGGGCAGAAGCTCAGACGGAGGTGGTCGGGATGACCGACCTGAACGAACGGACCGTGGCCTTCCTGGTCGCACCGGCCGGTGCGGAGCAGCGGGAACTGACCTCTACCTGGGAGGCCGTGACCGAGGCCGGGGCCACCGCCCGGCTGGTGTCGACCAGGCCGGGCCGGGTCCAGGCCTTCAAGCACCTCGATCGCGCGGACACCTTCCCGGTGGACGCGGTCGTCGCCGAGGTCTCCGCCGACGACTTCGACGCTCTCGTCCTGCCGGGCGGTGTGGCCGGTCCCGACTTCCTGCGGACGGATCCTCTCGCCGTGGACTTCGTGGCGGGCTTCTTCCGCTCGGCCAAACCGGTTGCCGCGATCTGTCACGCCCCGTGGACGCTCATCGAGGCGGGTGCGGTCGAGGGCCGGACACTCACCTCATGGCCGAGCCTGCGCACGGACCTGACCAACGCCGGTGCGCGCTGGGTGGACGAGGAGGTGCACGTCTGCACGGACGGGCCGAACGTGCTCGTCTCCAGCCGCAAGCCGGCCGACCTGCCGGCCTTCAACCGGACCCTGATCGCGCAGCTCCGGTCGGTCCGGCCGACTCGGGCCTAGCTTCGCGTTCGGGCTCGGCTTGCGGGCTGCGCCTCACGCGCAGCGGCGTCCGGCCTGTGTCGGCGTGCGCGGGCGTGCGTGCCGTCGCGAGTACACGCGAGTAGACGAATAGAGGCGAGTGCGCGCCGGGCGGCCGTCAGGCAGCCGCGTGATGGGGGTGTCGCTCGTTGTGCACCGGGCCGAGCAGGGCGCGGCGTTCGTCCTCGCTCAGGCCGCCCCACACGCCGTACGGCTCGCGGGTCCGCAGCGCGTGACGCAGGCACTCCTCGCGGACCGGGCAGCCTCGGCAGACCTCTTTCGCCGCCATCTCACGTTCGTCGTGCGCCCGGCCGCGCTCGCCCGCGGGATGGAAGAACAGGCCGCTGTCCAGCCCTCGGCAGGCCGCGTGCAGCTGCCACTCCCAGTAGTGGTCGAAGGCACCGGGCAGGCGTGAGATCTTGGTCATCTGGACTCCCTGGTGATCATCTGATGATGGTGTGGTGTCGTCTCGTCCTCAGGCGTCGTACGCTCCCGGGCGCGCCGACGAGCCGCCGACCGGGCCACCGGCGGGCGGCGGCGTATCGGTTGGCGGGTCGGGGCAGGGGCGGCACTCGGGTCGGGGGTTCTGGGCTCGGCTCAGGGATTCATGGGCTCGGGTTCGGGGTCCGGTGCACGGCACAGTGGCGCGTCGGCCCGGTGGGCTCGCCCGTCGTCGTCACCGTGGTGCGCGTGAGCTCCATGGTTACCTCCTCGCCCCGGCGCCTGCCCGGCCGGGCGCGACCCATGCGCGATCCGGCGGCCTGGTTCGGAAGCGGGTTCGATCGGGGTCGGCGCGGGCCGGAGCGGCGTCGTCCGCCCGCCCTGTGACCGTGCCGGTGCCCAGGCCGCCGATCCCCCTCCGTGCGCGCGCCCGCGCGGGCAGGGTGCTCAGCGGAGCAGGACGGTGTTGGCGACCGCTCCCTTCCGGCTGTTGATCACCTTGGCGCCGGACGGATGCTCCGGCCCGAAGTGGCGCACCAGCGAGCCGCAGATCCGCCCGTCGACGAGGAACGGCGCCAGCACGAACGGCAGCCGTACCTCGCAGCGCCGGCCGGACTCCGGGGCCAGGAACGGCATCGCCACCGTGTCGCCCTCCACCCGGCGCTGCACCACCAGGCTCCGGCGCGCGGCGCGCTCGGTGAGCAGCCTGCGCCAGCGCCGCCCGTCCACGTCCGAGCCGAACACCACCCCGCTGCCGTTCGCCCCGATCGCGGGTTTGAGCACCAGGTCCCGGCGTTCGTCCAGCGCGCGCTCCATGAACCGCTCGCGCTGCGCGGCGCCCTGATGCGCGGCCGTCCAGCCGGTCCACGGCACATGGGCCTCGACGGTCGCCCGGTCCGCGGGGGCCAGCAGGTCCAGGTCCTCGTGCAGCCAGGCCAGTGCCTGCTTGCTGCTCAGCAGCCGCATCGCCTCGGGGAAGAACAGCTGTACGGTGCCGGCGGCGAGCGCGGTGGCGATTGCTGCCAGCCCGCCGCCGTCGTGGACGACCCGGGAGCTGATGAACCAGTTGAGGACGAGATCGATCCGCGACTCCCCGGCGTACAGGTTCCCGGCCGCATCGGTACGCAGCCGGCTGAGGTCCGCCACCACCGCGTCGAGCCCCGACTCCGCGGCCGCGTCCACGGTCGGCTGGAGGTAGGCGCGCAGTGCGCGCCGGCTGCTGAGCCGCGCGGCCGGCCCGCTGCGGCTGCGCCAGGTCGGCACCAGCACACACGGCCGCCGGCCGGCCCCGGCCCCGGCCGCCTCGGCGAGCAGCGCCGACCGCGCCCGGTGCGTGTGCGGGGGCGCGGCCAGCAGCCCGTCCGGGCACAGCCGCGCGTACGCCTGGGCCATGCGGTCCAGCGCCGGCATGCCGTAGAGCGTGATGGCGATGTTGAGCTCCATGAACTGCGGCACGCCGCCGCTCAGCAGCACGTCGGGGCGGGCGATGCGCAGCAGCGGGGTCTCGGCCAGCGGCCGGGCGGGCTCCAGCAGCCGGTGCGGGCGAGGGTCGCGCAGCGCGGCCTGCAACTCGCCGACGGTCGTGGCGCGCCGTCGGCACGCGTCCACCGTCAGCCGTAGCAGCTGCTGTGCGACGAGCCCGAACGCGTCGTACTCGGCGCGGTCCAGGACGAGCGGGCGCATCGGCTGCCAGGGCCGGCCGCGCTGCCAGCCGTCCGACGCTCCGTACGGCCAGCGACCCGCGCCGGTCCGGCGCGCGAGGAAGGCGGTGCGCTCTTGTTGCGGCAACTGCTCCCAGCGGTCGTGCAGGACGACGCGCGGCGGCGGGGCGATGGCCGGGGAGGGCCGCGGTGCCGTGGGCGGTCCCGGTGCCGCCGGCGGTCCCGGCGTCAGCACGGTCCGGCTCCGCGGGTGTCGGACGCGCGCGGTGCGTCGGGGAAGGGCCGCCCCGGGAGTGCGCCCGGGGGCCGCAGGACCGCAGGGTGTTGCGGTCGGGTCCGGCGCCGGGTAGGCCGGGTCCTGCTGCGGGTACAACGGCCGGGGGTGCTCCCGGGCGGGGGTTCGGACACCATGTCCTGTCCAACGACCGAGCCGCCGAACCGTTAGCCCCGGGCATGTGGGACGAACGGGGCATACCCGGGACACCCGGGGCATACCCGGGGCGGGCGCGAGCGGGAGACGAATCGTTCCGCCGGCGCGAACTGTTCGGGATTTCCGAACCCCGAAGTCGGGTGGCTGCCCCAGTGCGCCGCTGACCTGTGGTTCCGTAGCGTCTGGGGTACCGCCGGTGACAGATGCCGGCCCAGCCGAAAGAGGCCCCCGATGCCCACCACCGGAGTTCACCGGAGCACCGTGCCCGATGCGCTGCGGCTGAGCTCGCTCACCCGCAGCTACGGCCGCGGGGCCGGTGCCGTCCACGCACTGCGTGGGATCGACGTGACCTTGCCGCGCGGCAGCTTCACCGCCCTGATGGGCCCCTCGGGGTCGGGCAAGAGCACCTTCCTGCAGTGCGCCGCCGGGCTGGACCGGCCCACCTCGGGGTCGGTCCAGCTCGGCGGGCAGGAGCTCGCCAGGATGCGGGAGCGAGCCCTGACCAGGCTGCGCAGGGCCAGGATCGGCTTCGTCTTCCAGTCGTTCAACCTGCTGCCCACGCTGACGGTCGAGCAGAACGTCCTGCTGCCGCTGCGCCTGGACGGCCGACGGGCCGACCGTCGGCGGGCGGCCCGGGCACTGGCCGAGGTTGGGCTCGCCGACCGCGCGCGGCACCGGCCGGGCCAGCTCTCCGGCGGTCAGCAGCAGCGCGTTGCGATCGCCCGCGCCCTGATCACCGAGCCCGAGGTGATCTTCGCGGACGAGCCCACCGGGGCGCTGGACACCGTGACGGCCACCGAGATCCTCGGCCTGCTGCGGCGATCGGTCGACGCACTCGGCGCGACGGTGGTGATGGTGACGCACGACCCGGCGGCCGCCGCGTGGGCGGACCGGGTGCTGCTGCTCGACCACGGCAGGATCGCCGACGACCTGCGGCCCGGGGACTCGGCACCAGACGTCATCCACCCCGGCCCGGACCTCGGGACCGGTCCTCACCTCGCTCTTCACTCCGCCCCCGAGTTCGGCTGCGACCCGGACACCGGCCTTGACCCTGCCACTGACTCCGACGCCGGGTGCGGGGAGCGGCGGCGGGAGGCGGCCGCCCGGCGGATCGCCGCGCGGATGCGCGCGCTCGGCGCAGCCGGCCGTACGGCCACCGAACCGCAGGGGGTGGCGGCATGACCACCGGCCTCGCCCGTACCTCCCTGCGCGCCCGCCCGGCGGCCGCCGCCGGCGTGTTCTCAGCGCTGGTCCTCTCCGCAACGGTGATCACCGCCTCGGTGGCCGTCCTGGTCTCAGCCTCCGGCGCGCCCGCCTCCGAGCAGCGCGAGGAGCTGAGCCTGATGGGCGTCGCGTTCACGCTGGTGACGATCTACCTCTCGATCTTCGTGATCGCCCAGGTGACGTCACTCGCGGTCTCCCAACGCCGGCGTGAGACGGCGCTGCTGCGCGCGATCGGCGCCGGTCCGTGGCAGGTGCGGCGGATGGTCGCGGTCGAGGCGCTGCTCACGGCCGTGGCCGCACTGCCGGTGGGGTACGGCCTGGGTGTGCTGCTGGCCCGGTGGTGGTTCGGCTCGATGACGGAGCAGGGGCTGGTGCCGCCCGGAGTCCGGCTGACGGTCGGTTGGCCCCCGGCCCTGGCCGCAGCCGCCGTCCTGCTGGTGACCTCGCTGCTCGGCGGGTTGCTGGCCGCCTGGCGCTCCGCCCGCTCCCGCCCCGCGGCCGCACTGGGGGAGGCCGCGGTGCCCGGCAGCGGCGTCACCGTCCTGCGGGTACTGCTGGCGCTGGGCGTCCTCGCGGGGGCGGTGGTACTGCGCCGGGCCATCACCTCCGGGCCGGCCGACCGGGTGGCCGAGCGGATCCCGCTGCTCCTGCTCGCCCACCTGGTGGCGATCGGGCTGGCCGGGCCGCTGCTGGGCCGGCTCGCCTCCGCGCTGGCCGGCGTCCCGTTCAGGCTCTTCGGGGCGTTGGGCGAGCTCGCGGTGGCCAACAGCCGAGCCAGGTCCCGGCGGCTCTCGGCGGCGATCACTCCGGTTACGCTGGTCGTCGCCTTCGCGTTGGCCAAGCTCAGCGCGCTGGCGGGCCGGGCCGAACCGTCCTGGATCGACCTGTTCGGTACCGCGCTGTACGCGGGGTTCGCCGCCCTGGTCGCCGCCAACACCCTGGTGATGCTGATGCTGGAGAGGCGCCGCGAGGTCGCGCTGCTGCGGTTGGTGGGAGCCTGCTCTGGCCAGCTGATCCGGATGTTGCTGCTCGAAGGAGTGATCGTGTCCGCTGCCGCGCTGGGGCTCGGCGCGCTCGTCGCCGGTGCGTCGGTCGCCCCGATGGCCCGACTCGGCGGCCTGGGCCCGGCGGATCTGCCCGCTGACGTCTGGGCCGGCATCGCGGGTGCGGTGGTACTGCTGGTCATGCTCTCCTCGACGGTGCCACTGGTGCGTCTGCTGACGGTGCGTCCGGCTCCCGCGGTGGCGGCGTGATCCCGCGTCAGGCCGAAGCTGAGGCAGAAGCTGAGGTGCCGGCGGGGACAGCGGCGGGGACAGTGACCCGAGGCGGAAGAGGCGACGGTGTGAAACAGGACCAGCTGGCAGGCCTCAGCGGCCATGGTGGCCAGGCGGCCCCCGGGCAGCCGGGCGGGCCGAGCGGTTCCGAAGCGGAGTCGACGAGGCTCCGACCGGTGGGCCGCGGCCTGCGCCTGCTCGGCGTCCCGGTGACGGGCGCCGACTGGCGGGAGCTCGCGTATGCCGTCGTCATGCCACTGCCCGGCGTGCTCGGCGCGCTCCTCATGTACCCCATGCTCGTCCTGGGCCTGCTGCTGGCCATCACCCATCTGGGTATCCCGCTGCTCGCCGGAGCGCTCACGCTCGCCCGCCGGATCGGCGACGTGCACCGATGGCTGCTGCGCGTCCTGCTGCGCGAGTCCATCGAGGCCCCCGTCAAGTCGCTGCCGAGCGGACCGAGCGCGCTCCGCGCGGCCGCCATGGGCGGCATCGGGTGGCGCGCGGCCACCTTCGCCCTGCTCGCCGCGCCGCTGAGCGTCCTGGCCCTGCTGCTGACGGTCGGGCTCAGGCTCTACGGACTGGCCGCCGTCCTCTACCCACTGTGGTGGCGCGTGGCCCGTGCCGACGGACATCGCGGGCTGAGCATCGGCACGCTGGCGCTGGACACCTGGCCGCGGATCCTGCTGGTCACCCTCGCCGGCCTGCTGGTCACCGCCCTGTCGGCGTGGTCCGCCAGCCTGATGCGGAGCCTGGTCCGCTTCACCGCGCGCGGCCTGCTCGGTGCCCGTCGCCGCTCCGCGTTCCTCCAGGAGCGGGTCAGGGACTTGGAGGAGACCAGGGCACTGGCCGTCCAGGACTCGGCGATGACACTGCGCCGGATCGAGCGGGACCTGCACGACGGCGCCCAGGCGCAACTGATCGCCCTCGTCATGGCCCTGTCCTCCGCCCGCAGCAAGCTGGCACCGAGCGGCCCGGACAACGCGGTGGCACCACCGGATCTCGAACGCGGGCGCGAGCTGGTCGAGCAGGCGCTCGGCAACGCCCACATCGCCATCACCGAGCTGCGCGACCTGGTGCGCGGCATCCACCCACCCGTCCTGGACACCGGCCTGGACGCGGCCCTGGAGTCGCTCGCCTGCCGCACCGGCGTCCCGGTCCGCCTGCGGGTCGACGTCCCCGCCCGCCTGCCCGAGTCCGTCGAGACCATCGCCTACTTCTGCGCCTCGGAGCTGCTCAGCAACGCCGCCCGGCACTCTGGGGCCGCCCTGGTCGAGCTGGAGGCCACCCACCGGGGCGACGCCCTGATCCTGCGGGTCCAGGACGACGGCCGCGGCGGAGCGGTCATGGTGCCCGGCGCCGCCGGCGCAGGCGGCAGCGGTCTGGCGGGCCTGGCCGAACGGGTGCGGACGGTGGACGGCAGGCTGCTGATCCGAAGTCCCGAAGGGGGCCCTACGACCGTTACCGTGGAGCTGCCCACGTGACCAGGCGTCACGCCCCCTGTCCACCCGGGGCAGCGGGGAGGCGGAGCGTGGGCCGAACACCGGCGGACAGTCCCCGGCGGAACGCTCCCGGGAGCACCAGGACGACGAAGCCGCCAGAACCACGAGACCAGTAGGACCACGAGAGCACCGGGAACACCAGATGCGCATTGTCATCGCCGAGGACGCGGCCGTACTGCGGCACGGCATGGTCCAACTGCTGACCGACCGCGACCTGGAGGTGGCCGCCGCGGTCGCCGATGCCGGGGCCCTGAACACCGCCGTGGCAGAACACAAGCCCGACCTGGTCATCGCCGATATCCGGATGCCGCCCGGTCACACCGACGAGGGGCTGCGCGCGGCCATCGCGCTGCGGCTGGAGCACCCGCGCCTCGGCGTACTCCTCTTCTCCCAGTACATCGAGACCCGCTACACCTCCCGGCTCCTCGCCACCGGCGCCGCCGGGATCGGCTACCTGCTCAAGGAGCGGGTCGCCGACGTGGACGAGTTCGTCGAGGCGGTCCACCGGGTGGCGGCGGGCGGCACGGCCCTCGACCCCGAGGTGGTCCGCCAGCTGATGAGCACCCGTCAGCAGAGCAACGGCCTGGACGCGCTGAGCCCCCGGGAGCGCCAGGTGCTGGTGCTGATGGCCCAGGGCCTGACCAACTCGGCGGTCGCCCGGTCGATGACGATCACTCAGCGAGCCGTCGAGAAGCACGTCGCGGGCATCTTCGCCAAGCTGGACCTGCCCCGAACGGACAGCGAGCACCGAAGGGTCCTCGCGGTCCTGCGCTACCTGGGGGCAACGCCGGTCCGGTTCTGACCGCACCCCCTTGGCCAGGGCTGCTCCGCAGCGCGGGACCAGGACGCCCGACGTAGGACCATGGGCCGATCCCAGGGCGCCCGCACCTCGATACCTTGGAGCCTCCAGAGGAAAGGATCATCCCGTGCCGGCCAACGCCACGTCCCATGTCCGCATCGCCCGCCCGACCCGCGATCTGGCGGCCGCCGATCGCTTCTGGACCGGTGGCCTCGGTCTGGACGTGCTCTACCGCCACGAGGGGAGCGGCAGCACCGGCGACCACTCCCTGCTGATGGCGGGCTGGCCCGACGCCGCATGGCACCTGGAGCTGGTCGACGACCCCGCCCAGGCCGCCGAATCCCGCCCGGGGGTCGAGGACCTTCTGGTGATCTACCTCGGCGAGCCGGTCCCGGCCGAGCTGGTCGAGCGGCTGGAGCAGCACGGCGGCGTCCGCGTGCCGGCCCACAACCCGTACTGGGACGAGTTCGGGGTCACCGTGCAGGACCCGGACGGCTACCGTCTGGTGCTCAGCTCCCGCGGCTGGTCCAACTCCTGAGAGCCCACCCCGTCCTCCCCACGGATTCTTGATCGGCCGGGTAAGCCCGCGCCGGGGCTCCGTCCCCGGCATCCGGCATCCGGCAGCGCGGCGGCTGCCGGGGAGCAGTCGAGCCTCGACCGGCGATGCGGCCGAGCGGCCGGGCTCGGGGGAGTGGTCACCCCGGCCCGGCCGCTGTCGCGCAGGCCGCTTGCGCTCAGGAGCAGACGACCTCGTTGCCGGGCACGCCGTAGATCCCGGAGTCGGAGGCCGCGCCGGACTGGAACTCGTAGTAGAGGTAGGAGTAGAAGTCGATCCGCGCGCCGCAGGCGGAGTCCGCCGCGATGTCGTAGGTGAGCGTCACGGTGGTGCTGGCGCCGGCCGCGACCGGCACGCTCTGGTGGACGAGTCCACTGGTGAGGCCGGTGTCGCAGGCGGTGACGCTGCCGCCGCAGGAGCTGAAGGCGTACTTCAGGCCGGTGACCTGAGTGGTGGGGTACGTCGGCTGGATGGACTGGTAGACGAACCGCACCTCGCTGTCGTGCACATTGGTGAAGGTCAGGGTCAGGGTGACCGAGGAGCCCGGGGTCGCGGTCGGCTTGTCGGTACTGACCGTCAGCACCGGGGTGTCGGCGTGTGCCGGCGTACCCAGGGCGAACAGGCCGAGGACGAGAGCCATGATCACGGACAGTCCGAAACGCTTCATGTGTGGTGTGCGCATGACAGGAGCGTAGGTCGCGGGGCGCCCGATGGGCCGGGCTCTCCGCCCGGAGACGTACCGGCATATGACAGGCGGTCGGACGCCAGGGGCCATTGCGCCCGATCAGAGGCCCGCCGCCGGGCCCGGACACTCTAGGGTGCGCGCCCGGCCCGGCCGGCCCCGTCCCCGCCCAGCCCGGCCCCCTCCCCGCCGCCCAGCTCCGCCTCCGCCCCTGCGGCTCCTCATCGCCCGGACCTCTCCCACCGCGTCCCGGTCGTCCCGCCGATTGTCAGTGCTGTTCGAGATGATGTTCGACATGAAGGACGCAGCCGTTCCGGCCTCCCCCACCGCCTACGCCGATGCCGTGGCCGCCGCCGTCGAGGCGGCCGCCGCCTACTACGCCGACGGCTCCACCCCGCTGGGCGACGACGAGTACGACGCCCTGCTCCGCTCGATCGCCGCGTACGAGAGCGAGCACCCCGAGCAGCTGCTGCCGCAGTCGCCCACCGGCAAGGTGGCCGGTGGCGCGGCCGGCGGGGATGTCCCGCACAGCGTGCCGATGCTGAGCCTGGACAACGTGTTCACGCCCGAGGAGCTGATCCTCTGGGCCGCCGGCCTGGAGCGGCGGCTCTCCCGTCCGGTGGCCGGGTGGTGCGTCGAGCCCAAGCTGGACGGCCTGGCGGTCGCCGCCCGCTACCGCGCGGGTCGGCTGGTCCGGTTGATCACCCGGGGCGACGGCCTCGCGGGCGAGGACATCTCGCACGCCGCCGACGCGATCCTCGGCCTGCCCGAGACCCTGGGCGAGCCGTTGGACGTCGAGCTGCGCGGCGAGGTCCTGCTCACCCAGGAGCAGTTCGAGCACGCCAACGCCGTCCGCATCGCGCACGCGGCGACCCCCTTCGCCAACCCGCGCAACGGCGCGGCGGGCACCCTGCGGGCCAAGGACCGGCCGTACCGGATCGAGCTGACGTTCTTCGCCTACTCGGCTCTCGGCCTGCCCGACCTCGCCCACAGCGAGCTCCTCGCCCGCCTCGCCGGCCTCGGTGCCAACACCGCCGCCAGCACGGCGGCCCGGCCGCGTCGCTGCGAGAGCGTGGCGCAGGTGCAGGACCTGGTCGAGGAGATCGCGGCGCTGCGTGCCGAGCTGCCGTTCGGTATCGACGGAATCGTGGTGAAGGCCGACGCGGCCGCCGATCAGGAGCAGGCCGGCTCCGGCTCGCGCGCGCCGCGCTGGGCGATCGCCTACAAGCTCCCGGCCGTGCACAAGGTCACCCGGCTGCTCGGCGTGGAGTGGAACGTCGGCCGCACCGGCGTCATCGCGCCCCGCGCGGTGCTGGAGCCGGTCGAGGTCGACGGCGTCACGATCACGTACGCCACCCTCCACAATCCCGCCGACATCACCCGGCGCGGGCTGCTGATCGGTGACCAGGTCTTCGTCCACCGCGCCGGGGACGTGATCCCCCGGGTCGAGGCCCCGCTGGTCGAGCAGCGCACCGGTGCCGAGCAGCCGATCGAGTTCCCGAGCGCGTGTCCCCGCTGCGGCGACGACATCGACACCTCGCAGCAGCGCTGGCGATGCGTACGGGGCCGCGGCTGCCAGGCCGTCGCCTCCATCCGGTACGCCGCGGGGCGCGACCAGCTGGACATCGAGGGCCTCGGCGGTACCCGGGCAGTGCACCTGGTGGACGCCGGACTGGTCGCGGACCTGGCGGACCTGTTCACCCTGACCAAGGAGCAGCTGCTGGGGCTGGACCGGATGGGGGAGACCAGCGCCGACAACCTGTTGGCGGCGATCGAGACGGCGAAGGCCCAGCCGCTGCACCGGGTGTTCTGCGCGCTCGGCGTACGCGGCACCGGCCGTTCGATGTCCCGCCGGATCGCCGCCCACTTCGGCTCCATGGCCGCGATCCGTGCGGCCGACGCCCAGGCGCTGGCGGAGGTCGAGGGCATCGGCCCGGAGAAGGCGGCGGTGGTCGTCGGCGAGCTGGCCGAGCTGGCGGCCGTCCTCGAGCGGCTCGCGGCGCTCGGCGTGGGCACCGCCGAGACCACGCCGCAGCGACCGCAGGCAGCCGGGGCGGCGGGGGAGGCGGGGGCCGACCCGGCCGCCGGGGTGCTGGCCGGCCAGGCCGTGGTGGTCACGGGCACCATGACCGGCCCGCTCGCGGCGCTCTCGCGCACCGAGATGAACGAGCTGATCGAGCGCGCCGGCGGCAAGGCCTCCTCCAGCGTCTCCAAGCGCACGACCCTCCTGGTCGCGGGGGAGAAGGCGGGCTCCAAGCGTGCCAAGGCCGAGGAGCTCGGCGTCAGGGTGCTGTCCCCGGAGGACTTCGCCCTCCTGGTCGCCGAACTCCTCGGTTGAGCCTCGGCCGGGCCGCACACCGTGAAGATCAGGCAGCTCAGGTCCGGCCGGTGAGTTCGCCGCCCGGACCTCGGCGCCCGAGGGTGAGCGTCCCCGGGCGGCGTGCTCAGGGTGAGTCCGGTTCGTCCCGCTCCGGCTGGAGCGGGACGGTTCCGGCGCCTCGCAGGGCGCTGATGACGGACCAGATCACCGAGACGGCGGGGACGGCGACCACCGCGCCGATCACTCCGGCGGCGATGCTGCCCACGAGCACCGAGACGGCCACCACGATGGGGTGCAGGCTGACCGCCCAGCTCATCACCAGCGGGTGCAGCACGTGGCCCTCGATCTGGCCGATGACGACGATCAGCAGCAGGACGATGATCGCGATCACCGGCCCCTTGGCGGCGAGGGCGACCACCGACGCGACGGCCATCGCGATCGGCGAGCCGACCAGCGGGACGAAGGAGGCGAAGAACTCCAGCAGGGTCAGCGGCAGGGCGAGCGGGACACCGAGCAGGAACAGCGCGATGCCGACCAGCACGGCGTTGGACGCGGCGACGATCACGATGCCGCGCGTGTAGCCGGCGAAGGTCCGCCAGGCGGCGCGGCCGGCCAGGTCCCACCGGCTCCTGGCACGCAGGGGGAGCTGGCCCTCCAGCCAGCGCCAGATCCGGTCGCCGGAGTGGAGGAGGAATACCGAGACGAACAGCGAGAGCGCGGCGCCGGTCGCCAGCTCGATCACTCGTCCGGCGCCGCTGACCGCCGTGCTGATGAGCGTCGAGCGGTGCTCCGAGATGAAGGTGGTGATCTTCCCCCGCAGGTCGTCGAAGGCCTGGGCGTTGACGTGGAAGGGCCCGTTCTTGGCCAGGCGTTCGAGCTGGTCCACACCGCCCTGGAACTCGCGGCCGAGGCTGGGCGCCTCGCCGGCCACGGTGTTCCCGACCAGGGCCAGCAGGCCGGCCACCAGTAGCAACGCCCCCACCAGGCTGAACAGCACGGCGAGCGCTCTGGGGAGCTTGCGGGCCAGCAGGTCCACCACGGGGCGGAGCACGGAGGTCACCACGAGCGCCAGGAAGAAGGCGAGCGTGATCAGGTGGAACCGCCCGAGCACGATCAGCACCAGGTACGCGGCGCCCGCGATCACCAGCAGGCGCCAGGCGTACTCGGACGTCCGCCGCAGGCCGGGTGGGACGCCCGGGCCACGATCGCGCGGTGGCTTCGGTGCCGGCACCCGGCGCGCGGGTCCGGCCGCTCCGCGCGGTTTGGGCGCCCTCCGGTCCGGACGGGTCATCGCGTGACCACCACGGCCCGTGCCCGGCGCCGGGCCGCGGCCCGGGCGAGGGTCCACGCCCGGGCCGTTCGAGCGTGCGGGTACTCGGGCCCGCAAGACCGCGTGGACGACGGCCGGGACGACCGGGCGGACCCAGGCACCGAGGCGGCCGAGGCCGATGGCCGGGCGCCCGCCCGGTGCGCCAGACACGCGCGGTCCGGCCTCGTTCGCCCCGGCTGCCGCCGGCTCGGGTAAGCGTGGCCACGGCGATGCTCAGCAGCGTGCAACAGGAACATCACCCCTGAATACCCGCCGGACCCCGACCCCGGCGGCTCCCGCGCCGACAACCGCACGGTTGGCGGCCACGCGGGTGCCCGGTCGGGCCGCCGGCGGTAGTCCCGAACACCGCCGGAGCTCGCCGGCTCCGGCAGCTGCGGGCTGTGGAACGGGCGGCTGGCCGACCCGTCGCCCCGAGCATCGGAGCCGGACGCGCGGCCGGCAGGTCGCCCCCCGGGCCGTCCGACCAGGAGTGCAGCACGGCAGCCGCCGATCGACCCAGACAGTCCGCGCTCAGGCCCCGTACCGGTCCCGCCGGCCCGATGCGGCAGGATGGCCGAGGCCGTGATCGCACCCACGACGAGAGCGTGGCCGGGACCGGGCACCGAGGAGGGGAGGGCCGATGGAGCTGCGGCAGCTGAGGTACTTCGCCACCGTCGCGGAGGAGCTGCACTTCGGGCGGGCCGCCGAGCGGCTGCTGATCGGCCAGCCCGCCGTCAGCCAGCAGATCCGCCGACTCGAACGGGAGTTGAAGGTCCAGCTGTTCGACCGGGGGCCCCGGCTGGTACGCCTGACGCCCGCCGGGGAGGCGTTCCTGCCCGCCGCCAGGGCCGTACTCAGCGCCGAGGACGCCGCCCGTGCGGTCGCCGCCGGGCTGGCGGGCGGACCGTCCGGTGCGCTGCGGCTCGGCACCATCACGGCGCTGGGCGAGCGGCTCGACCGGATCCTGGACGCCTACGATCAGCACGCCCCGGGGCTCCAGCTGGAGCTGATCGCACTCCCGGTGAGGGAGCGGCTGGCCCGGCTCACGGACGGCCGCCTCGACGCGGCCCTCGTCCGCGGGGGCCTTTCGCAGCCGAGCCCGGGACTCAGCGAGATCCCGCTCTGGCAGGACGAGTTGGTGGCCGCCCTGCCGGCCAGGCACCCGCTGGCCGGCCGCGCCCGCATCACCCTGCCGGAGCTGGCCGAGCTGCCCTTGCGGCTGACCGAACGGCGCAACCACCCCACCCTGGTCGAGCTGGTTCTGAACGCCTGTCGGCAGGCCGGGTTCGAGCCGATCGCCGGTCCTTCCGCCTGCCATCTGCAGGACACGCTCGCCACGATCGGGACCGGCACCCCGATGTGGACGGTGGTGTACGCGCAGAACGCACGGATGATGCGTGTCCCCCGGGTCACCTTCGTGCCGTTCGCCGCCCCCGGGCTTGCGCTGCCCACCTCGCTGATGGTGCGCTCCGCTGCTGTTCCGCCCTCGGTCGAGCTGCTGCTCAGGGCCTGTCGAGCACCGCTGACCTGCAACGATCAGGATCGGTGATCGCTGCGAGAGTGATTCGGGTCTGGGTGGGGCGGGGGGCTTCGGGGTGAACTGTTCCCGAAGGCGGAGCACACCGGAACGGCCGGTGCCGGCCCGCCCCATCGAGGAGCAGGACATGCCCATCGTCACCGTTCAGCAGGGCCCCCGTGACGTCGAGCTCAAGCGCGACCTGGTGGCCCGGATCACCGACGCCTTCGTGGACGCCTACCAGATCCCGGCCGAGACCGTTCAGGTGTGGATCCACGAGGTGCCGATCGACAGTTGGGGTGCGGCCGGCAAGCTGATCGCCGACCGCTGACGGCACTCCGCCGTCGGGCGGTGCCACTGCGCCCACCGGATCGACACCCGACCGCGGTCGGTGCGGGAGTCGCCATCGGAGGCTGTTGACAGATCGTCATCAGTCGGGCCGGGGGAGCGCTCCGGCGGCCAGGGGCGAGGCCGACGGTATAGAGCCGCAACGAACGGCAACGAGCCGCAACTCGAACGCCAGGTGCCGTCGCACCTGGCGTTCGGCGTTCCCGCTCGCTCGGTCGGCGTTGCCGGGCCGGAGCCGGGTCGGCCTTCAGCGTCCTGGGTGCCGGGCTGTCCGATCCGACCCGGGCGAACGAGGCCCCGGCTGGGTCGCCGAGCTCAACGGCGACCACGTGCCGGAGGCGTCGGAGTACGGCATCACCAGCCTGCGCCGGAGCCCGGTCGCGGTCCGGCGCCCGGTCGTGGGAAGACCCGGGACCGGGAACCCGCCTGTGATCTTGGCCACACTGCGGCGATGCAGGAGCTCGCCGTCATCGGCACGGCGCTGCGCCGTGAGGAACTTCACGCCGCACTCGCGCACTGCCTGCCGGGCGGCGCGGAGTGCGCGGCGGTTCGCTATCCGGACGGCGTGCGACGACCCGTTCCCCGCCTGGGGCGACTCCGCAGACTGGCCGCGCTCTGCCCCCGACCAGGCCTTCTCCGGCTCCGCCCGCGCCGGCCGCCCGTCCGCCGCCGGCGCACCGTCGGCTCACCGCCGTCCACCGCCCGGTGCCCGGCGGTCCCGGCGCACCTCCGACGGGGGGTCAGCGCCCCCCGGTCGGGGTGTGACGTGCGTCGCTAACGGGCGCGGGCCGGTTGGCCTGTGCCTCAGTCAGTGCTAAGGGATGCCCGGGGTGCTGAGCCGTGCTGAGCCGTTCTGTCCGTTCTGGGGTGTTCTGAGCCGTTGGTAGTCTCCCTGGACCAAGAATCGTCCAGGGGATCCTCGTGAAGCGAATATGGGCCGTCGCGGTGGCAGCGGCACTGGCGTCCGTACCGGCGCTGGCGATGGGGCTACTGCCGACCTGGTCGGTCCCGCAGGCCCACGCCGGGCAGGGCACGGGCCGGATCGTGCAGATCGTCGCGCACGAGGACGACGATCTGCTCTTCATGAATCCGGACCTGCTGAACGGCATCCGGGCCGGCATCCCGGTCGAGACCGTCTACCTGACCGCCGGTGACGCCAACCGCGGTGAGGCCTACGCGCGCGACCGACAGGCCGGAATCCGGCTGGCCTACGCACACATGGCGGGCGCTCAGGGTTGCGGCGAGGACGGCAACGGCTGCTGGACGAAGGACGAGTACCGCCCGGTCGCCGGCGGTCCGGTCGCCGAACGCTTCCGGCTCAACGGAGGCGACGCGGTGCAGGTGGTGTTCCTCAACCTGCCGGAGGAGGCCGACAGTGGCCACCTCGGCGGCGACGCGCTGCGCAAGCTGTGGAACGACCCCGCCCTGTCCACCGAGACCCTCGACATGGACGGCCCCGGCGAGGTGTGGCCCCAGCGCTACGACAGGGACGCCCTGATCTCGTTCCTGAGCGGGCTGCTGGGTGACGACCTCGCCACCCTGGTCCGCATGCAGGACCCGGCGCCCGATCCGCTGCTCTACCCCCAGCTGCCCCAGCACGACCACCCCGACCACATCTCGGCGGCCTGGTTCGCCGACGCGGCGGTGGCGCAGTACGGCGCCCGGAACCACCGGCGCGTCGTCTCCGAGCACCACCGCGACTACAACATCGCCAACTCGCCCGCCAACCTCTCCTCGGACCAGGCGGTCGGCAAGCACATCACCTTCGAGGGCGCCTACGTGCCCAAGGACTCCCAGCTCGCCGCGGTTCCCGGCACCGCCGAGTGCGCCGTCAGCGGGCAGTACAAGTGCTGGCAGTCCCGGCAGTACCCGCGGGTCCCGCGGTCGACCCAGGCGGTCGCCCGTGACCGGGCCGGGGCCCTACACGCCTTCGTGGTGGAGGGCGGCCTGCTCTACGAATGGGCCGAGGACGGGCGGAAGGTCTGGCGCGGCCCGAACACGCTCGGCAGCCCCGACGGCCCGCTGACCGCGGGCCTGTCGGTGGGGCAGGACCGGGACGGCCTGCTCCGCGTCTTCACCCAGCGGGCGGACACCGGGGAGATCTTCCTCTGCTCCCAGCGCCCCGACGGAGGCTGGGACTGGTCCTCCCTCGGCAGCCCCAACACCATCTCCGCCGGGTCCTCGCTGACCAACGACGCACTCCAGGTCAGCACCCCGGTCGTGGCCGCCAACGCCGACGGTCGCCTCCAGCTGTTCGTCCGCAACCGCGGAGGCGGCGTCAGCACCGCGCAGCAGTCGGCGGACGGCGGCTGGGGCGGCTGGGCCGACCTGGGCGAGAGCGGCATCCAGGGCGCGCCCACCGCCGTCACCGGCCGGGACGGCCGGATCGAGCTGTTCGCGGTGGCCGTGGCGCCCGACCGGACGACCGCCGTCCGGCACTGGGCGCAGCCCGCCCCCAACGCTCCACTCGCCTTCGACCCCGGCTTCCCGCTGATCTCCCCGAGCAGCGGCATCACGGTGGGTACGGCGGCGGACGGCCGGCTGGAGCTGTTCTACCGGCAGCTGGACACGCCGGACCCGCTGCGGCAGACCACCGACTCGTACACGATGAACCTCCGGCAGGGGTCGCCGGGCGGTGGCTGGGTGGCGGGGAGCAGCCCGATCGGCGCGGGCGCCGACCAGGGCGGTACCGGGGAGGCTGCGGTGGCCACCGCGGGGCCGGTGGCCGGGCAGCGGATGGTGCTGGCCGTGCGCAACCGCAGCGGCGGCGTCAGTGTGAGCAGCCAGGGGCGCGGCGGGGCCTTCGGCGGGTGGACCGACCTGGGGGCGTTCGTCGTCGGGGTGCCCGCCGCCGGGGTGGACCGGGACGGGCTGGTGGACCTGGTGACCATCGGCGTCGACGGCCGTCTGTACGACAACCGCCAGAGCGCCGGCGGCCGGTTCGGCGGCTGGCAGCCCATGGGCGGCTCCTGACCCCGGCCGACCGCGCCGCGTACCGGCTCACCGGCCGGCGGCGACGCGCCGGGTTCACCACCCGGGCGCTGACCGCTCCGGCCTGACCGCTCCGGCCTGACCGCTCCGGGCTCACCGCTCCGGCGGGAGCAGGGCGGTGATGGGCCCGCGCGGGCCGTTGCGCTGGAACCACACCGTATGGCGCTCCGACCCGATGTACGCGGGGTGGCAGACGTAGAGGTCGTCCCGTGGCGCGCCCTCGTTGCCGGGGGCCAGCGCGGCGTCCACGGCGCCGGCGGCGATGACCCGCAGCAGGGCGAGGACCGTGGCGTCGGTGGCGGCAGGGGCGATGGCGAGGCGGGCCAGCTCGTCCCAGAGCTGCACGGAGACATAGGCGATGGGGGAGTGGCCGAGAGCCGCGTGCGGGCGGGTGTCCTCGTGCCGGCGCACCGCACCGGGCGCACCCGGCCCCACGCGGCGGTCGTCGCCGTTGGCGGAGGCCGGCGGTGCGCTGAAGCCCGCCTGCGGATCGAAGCTCATGGCGGCACGGTAGCGCCAACCGGGCCGATCGGCGCACCCGGCCACCCGCTCGTCGGTCGACCGGGGCGGATCATCGGAGCTGGTCAGCGGCGCGCCGAGAGCTTCCCGGCGGGTACGGGCACCTTGCTCGAAGGCCTCCGGGCTTGACAGGGGCGCTGCAACCTCCCTCCGCCGGGCCGGGTCCCCCGCGTGGCCGTGGCCACGGCCGCCGGCCGGGTGCGCGAGACCGGGCGCGGCGATCGGCCCGAGCAGGCACGACCATGACGGCCGGTCAGGGTCCCGCGGTGCCGTCGGTACGCCCCGTCCACGCCCGCCGGGCGTCCCGACTGATACGGCACCGTGGGCCCCGGCACCTCGATCGCCCGAGGTCCTCCGGCACAGGCCGCCGTTGTCGGTGGCGGATGCCAGGATGCGGCGTATGACCGACACCCCCGCCGCGATCGCCCGCTACTGGGACGCCGCCGCGTCCTCCTTCGACGACGAGCCCGACCACGGGCTGCGGGCCGCGCACACGCCGCCGCCTGGGCACGGCTGCTGGCGGGCTGGCTGCCGTCCGGGCCGGCCGACGTCCTGGACGTCGGGTGCGGCACCGGCTCGCTGTCCCAGCTGCTGGCTGCGGCCGGACACCGGGTGACGGGGATCGACCTGGCACCGCGCATGGTGGAGCAGGCTCGGGCGAAGCTGACCGCCGCGGGTCTGGCGGGCCGGTTCCTGGCCGGTGACGCGGCCGTGCCGCCGATCGGTGACGAGGTCTTCGACGTCGTGCTGTCGCGGCACCTGGTGTGGACCCTGCCCGATCCGCAGGCCGCGCTGCGCGCGTGGGTCGGGCGCCTGCGGCCGGGGGGCCGTCTGGTGCTGGTGGAGGGCCGCTGGCGCGAGTCCGGACAGCACGGCGTGCCCTATGTGGTCGGGGCGCAGGCGTTGCCGTGGAGTGGCGGGGTCACCGCCGAGGTGCTGGCGGACGCGGTGCGACCGCTGGTGGCCGAGGTCCGGATCGAACCACTCGGTGAGCAGGAGGACCTCTGGGGCGGGCCGGTCCAGGACGAGCGGTACGCCCTGATCGGGCGGATCTGACACCCGCGGCCTCGGGCCGACCTGGTCATCCGACGTGATCTTTGATGAACATCATCCCAACAGGTCTCTCGCCAGCCCCGGGCCTGTCTAGGCTTCGGGCGTCTCACCGCCGGAATCCGAAAGAGTGACGATGCTCTACTTCTCCGTCCTGCTCCTCCTCGCGGGCACCACGCTGGTCGTACTCCGCAGACGCCGGGCCGTCGGCTTCCGCCTCGCGACGCTCACCGGCCTCACGGTCGGGGCCCTCGGGCTCCTCCTCGGTCTCAGCACCTTCGTGTACGTCGTCCAGCCGTACGAGGTGGGGGTGCCCACCACGCTCGGCAAGGTCGACGGGACGTGGAAGTCCGGTGTGCACCTGAAGTCCCCCGTGACCGATGTGACCACCTTCTCGATCCGCCCCACCGACCTCAACCTCACCGGGGACGACACGGTGGAGGTCCGATCCTCCGAGGGTGGCGTGCTGAACGCCGACCTCACCGTCAAGTGGTCGATCGATCCCGAGCACGCCCTCGCGCTGTACCGGCTGGCCGGCAGCGGCGAGGCCGTCCAGCAGCGCCTGGTCTACCCCGACAGCCGCGAGATCGTGCGTAACGTGTTCGCCCGCCACACCAGCGTCGAGGGTTACAGCTCCCAGCGCGAGGCGATCAGCGCCGAGATCGACAAGTTGATCACGGAGCGTCTGGCTCCGCGCGGCATCCTCGTGAACGGCGTCAACCTGCGCAACGTCAGGCCGAGCGACGGCCTGCAGAAGGCGATCGACCAGAAGATCCAGCAGGACCAGAGCACCGCCCAGGCCGAGGCGGCGGTGAAGACCGCGAAGGCCGAGGCCGAGAAGCGGAAGATCGAGTCCGAGAGCACCGCGGCCGCCAACTCGGTGATAGCCAACTCGCTGACCGACAAGATCCTGATGAGCCAGTGCATCGATGCGTTCAAGGCCGCCGCGGAGAAGAACCCGGTCTACGCCAGCCCGTGCGGCGCGTCCGGCACGCCGGTGATCGTGGACGGTACGAAGAAGTAGCGCGCCGGGCATGCAGGGCGCGCCGGGCGCACAGGCGCGCGCCGACCGCTACCCGCGCGCTCCCCGGCGGGCGAACGATTCCACCGTGGATCACTGCGGAGTACCGGAATTGACGTATTGGCGGTTGAACACCCCGGATGCCACCATCCTCGCGGTGGCGCGCCGAATGCGTGGCACTCCGAACGCCTGGCGGAATTCGTGGGATCGGCGGATCGATGCCGATCACGCGCAGGGCTTCAACTGCAACCTCCCGCACTGTTGATCCTGCCGTCACCCCACCCGCCACCCCGGTCCTCCGGACTGTCGGTCAATTTGATCTCCCGGCCGCACAGTTGAGCGGTCCGTGCAAGGATCGACCCATGTCGCGGATACCGTTCGGGGACGAGCTGCGGGCCGGGCTGGGCGAGCCGGGGCGGGCCTGCCGCCTGGACAGCAGCCCGCGCTCACGGGTGTGGCGGGTCGAACTGCCCGCGTCGCAGGTGGTGGTGAAGCAGATCGTCGACGGGCCCGACGCGGCGCAGCGCTTCGCGCGGGAGGTGACCGCACTGCGGATCGCCGCCCGCGCGGAGCGCCCGCTGGCGCCCGCGTTGCTCGGCGTGGACCCCGGTGAGCGGGTACTGGTCCTGGAGCATCTCGACCACCGGCGCCCGGCCGGCGACTGGATCGTCGAGTACGCGGCGACACTGGCCCGGCTGCACGCCACCGCCGGCCCCGGGGACGCCGACGCCCTCCCACGCTGGCAGGGGCCGACCAAGGCGGACGCCGGCTCCTTCCTGGCGCTGGCCGAGGCGCTCGAGGTCGACGTCGCGTCGACGGTGCCAGACGAGCTCGATGACCTGGTGGCACGGCTCGCCGCGGCGCCGGGGCAAGCGCTGCTGCACGGGGATCCGTGCCCCGGCAACGACCTGCACACCGGCGACGGCGTCCGGTTCGTGGACTTCGAGCAGGCGTCGCTGGGCAGCGGGCTGATGGAGCTCGCCTACCTGCGGATCGGCTTCCCGACCTGCTGGTGTGTCACCGCGGCTCCCGAGTCGCTGCTGACGCGGGCGGAGGAGGCGTACCGCCGGGAGTGGCGCGGCGCGACGGGCGCCGACCTCCCGGGCGGTCTCGACGACGCGTGTGCCGGCTGGCTGCTGCGCGGTGACGCCCTGGTCCAGCGGGCGCAGCGCACCGGTGTGGATCACCTGGCCCGGATCCCGGACGAGGACTGGACGTGGGGCACGGTGAGCGCGCGCCGCCGACTCGTCCACCGGCTGGGCGTCGTCGCGGGAATGACCGCTGACGGGGCCGCCGACGGTGTCGCCGACGAGTCCGGCAGTGGCGCCCTGGCCGGGCTGGGCAGGCTCAGCGCGGAGATGCGCGGGGCGATGCTCGCCCGCTGGCCGCAGCTGCGGCCGGTCCCGACCGCACGGCCGTAGGCGGTCGGCGGCGGGGCGGGCGTCCGGCTGCCCCGGCCCGCCCGCAACCCGCCCCGCCGTCAGTCCTGCTTGATCGCGGACACCTCGAACTCCAGCACGACCTTGTCGCCCACCAGCACGCCCCCGCCCTCCAGAGCCGCGTTCCAGGTGATGCCGTAGTCCTTGCGGCTGATCGGGACGGACCCCTCGAAGCCCAGCCGCACGTTGCCGGCCGGGTCGGTGGCGCTGCCCTGGTACTCGAAGTCGATGCTGATCGGACGGGTGACGTCCTTGATGGTCAGACCGCCGGCGACCCGGAACAGGTTGTCGCCGAGTTGCTCCACGCCGGTGGAGCTGAACTTGATCTCGGGGTAGTTGGGCGCGTCCAGGAAGTCGTTGGTCCGCAGGTGTCCGTCGCGCTGCTCGTTGCGGGTGTCGATACTCGCGGCCTTGATGGCGAGGGTCACGCTCGACTTGGTGGGGTCCTCACCGTCCAGGTGCCCGCTGCCCTCGAACTCCGTGAACGCGCCGCGCACCTTGGTGACCATGGCGTGCCTGGCCACGAAGCCGATCTGGGTGTGGGCGGGGTCGAGTACGTAGTGCCCGGTCAGCGACGAGAGGGGGTTGGTGCTCATGGGCCTTGCTCCTGTGGGGTGCGGGGGCGGGGAAGGGGTGCGCGGGGCACCGCGGATCCACGCTAGGCGCGCCCACTGCCGACCGGCTCCCCACCGCGCCCACGTGCTCACCCGATCGGTCTGACGGGTGAGGGCGCGCGGCGGTCGGTGGAGTGGGTGGGAGTGAGTGGGAGTGGTGGAGGAGGCCCTGCAGAGCTGGGAGGCGGGGGTGGGCGTGCGCGCGCCGCGGCGGTGACGACGTGTGCCGATGGGTCGCACGGCCGAGTCCGGGTCAATCCTGGGGCTGAGGACGGCCGCCGGCGGCCGTCCCACGATGCGCCGGTGCGGATGAGGGCGAGGCCGGCCGGCCCGCGCCGTCGGCGGCTACTGGCCGGCGCCGGGCGGCTGCTTGTCGATCTGCTCGTTGATCTTCTGCTGAGCGGTGTCGACCTGGCGCTGGTACTTGTTCTGCGTCTTCGCATCGAAGGCGTCGCCGGCCTTCTCGACTCCTTGGTGGGCGGTGCCCTCGTGGCCCTTGATCATGCCTTTGATCTTGTCGAGTACGGACATGGTGGGGTCCTCCTCAGGTGTGGCCTGCCCTCCCAGCATCTCGGACATCCCCGCTTTCCACACCCGGAGCACGAGCCGCCCCGCCACATCCCGGCGCTGCGCCGCCGGGTGGTGACCGGGCGCCTCTGCGGGCCGGATCGAGCGTGTACATTGCGCGTTGCTGATCATCTGTCAGCCGGGGGCGTTGAACTGCGAACATCCTCGCCCTCGTTCTGTTCATGGTCGCACTCATGTTCATTCCCCAGACAGGATGCCGATGTCCGAGATCAAGCCCGCGGTCAACCGCCGTACCGTGATGGGAGCGATCGGCGCCGCTGCCGCTGCCGTCGCCGTCGCCCCCGTCTCCTCCGCCGCGGCCAGGGGGTTGGACGCGGCCGGCCGGGAGGCGGGTGCGCAGCAGGCGGCCGGCCGGCGGGCGGTCAGTGTGCCGGCGACCCGTGCCGAGTCCCTCGCCGGTGCGGATGCCACGGTGGTGCGGACCGACTTCCCGATCCGCTACGTCGGGGTCAGCTGGAGTGGTCCCAAGCGGGGCGCCGAGATCAGGCTCCACCAGGAGGGCGGCGAACCGGGCGACTGGCAGGCGCTGCCGGCGGGCTGCGCCGGCGGGCCCGACCACGCCCCGGTCGACGCGGCCCGGAACGCCACCGCCCTCGTCGCCGCCGCCGGTGCGCCGGGCTACGACCTGCGCCTGCCCCACGGTGCCACCGACGTGCGCTCCGCGGCGATCGACACGGTGCACGGGCCGAGTCGAGAGGTCTCGCTGCCGGCGACGGCGTCGGTCATGCTCGGCTGCATCGATTACCTGCCCCGGGCCGCGTGGGGGGCGGACGAGTCCAAGCGCATCAAGAACGGCGTCGAGAACGCGCCGCCGAAGTACTACCCGATCCAGACGCTCACCGTGCATCACACCGACACCCCGAACGCCGACCCCGATCCGGCGGCGACCGTCCGGGCGATCTACGAGTACCACGCCATCACGATGGACTGGGGCGACATCGGCTACCACTTCCTGATCGACGAGGCCGGGCGCGTCTACGAGGGCCGCTGGTCAGACACGGACGGCATCCCGGCCCACGACGCGACGGGCAAGGTGGTGACGGCCTTCCACACGGCCGGCTTCAACTCCGGCAACCTGGGCATCGCCCTGCTCGGGACGCTCGTCGACCAGCAGCCGACCGAGAAGGCCCGCAAATCGCTCACGGCGCTGCTCGCCGGCCTGACGCGCTGGCACGGGCTCGACCCGCAGGCGCACGTCACCTTCGTGAACCCGGTGAACGGCGTCACCAAGGCGGTGGAGATGATCAGCGGTCACCGGGACTGGCTGGCCACGGACTGCCCCGGCGGCACCATGTACGCGAGCCTGCCCGCCCTGCGTGGCGATGTCGCCGCCCTCGGGGCCGGCGAGCGCTGAGTCCGCCCACCCGGCCTCGCCGCCGCCCGGGCCGCCGGAGCGGTGGCGGGGCAGCGGCGACCAGTGGCGGGCCCGGCAGCCCGCCGCGGGCGGTGCCGATCAGTAGGTGTGCTCGGCGGTGATCCGGGCCGACAGGTAGAGCGCGTGCTCGGCGTCGGCGTCGGCGCCGCGCAGGCCGAGCAGGCTCAGCGCGAGGGCGTCGATCACGGCCAGGTGCGCCAGGCGGCTGGCGACGGTCTCCAGCCCGAGGATCAGGTCCTGGCCGCCGGCCACCAGGGTGCAGGTGCTGGCTTCGCTGAGCGGTGAGTGCGCGGTGCTGGTGACGGCGATGACACCCGCCCCCGCGTCCCGGGCGCGGCGTCGACCGTACTCCGGGTGGTGCCGGTGTGGCTGATGGCCAGGCAGACGGCCGAGGGGGGCAGCCGGCCCGCGGCCAGCTGGGCGGTGACGGGGTCGGCGGGCGCGTCGACGGCGGAGCCCAGTGCGCCCAGGCGTAGGCGGCGTCGGTGGCGACGGCGCCGGACAGACCCGCGCCGACCACCAGGCGGGGCCGTGCGCTGTTGGGCCGGCTAGGCCCGCACTGGCGGCGCGGCCTGACGGGCGGGGTGCTGTCCCTGCTGGCGTACGGCCTGGTGGTCTGGGCGCAGGCGCGCGGCGACCTGGCGACCATCGCGGCGCTGCGCGAGACGAGCATCGTGATCGCCGCCCTCATCGGGACGCTGATCTTCCGCGAGCGGCTGGGCTGCCTACGACGGCGAGTCTCGTCCGTGCCGCCGGCCGGAGCCCCCGGGGGTAGGGGGGTTTCCCCGGGGCTCCGGCCGTGGGGGAGGTACCGGACGCGAGCGCGTCCGGTGGGGCCGGCAGCCCGATCGGGGGGGTGAAGGGGCTGCCGTGACGGGAATGCTAGACCCGTCGGAGCGCCATGACCAGGCCTGTGACCAGGGGTTTTCCCGCCGCGGACATGCCAGTCGATCGTGGTCCGGACAGTGCGGGAGTCCTGACGTTTGATCAGTACCCGGACGATGCCGGGGCCCGGTGGATCCGGCCGACCCGCCGCGCCCGTATCGGCGGGGCGCTCGCACGAATGGGATACCTGCGTTGGTGAAGGGCGACGGTGAGCCCACCCCTCGCCCCCGACCCCGCCGCCCGCTGGCGGTCAGGGAGCCCAGGGCAGCCGGACCGCCTCCAGCTCCGCGTCACCCAGCACGGCTGCGACGAGAGAGGCCGGACCCGCGACCTTGGTGGCCCACAGGTCGTAGTCGGTGCCGACCACCCAGGAGCGGTCCTCGGCCCAGAGGTTGGACGGGCTGAACTCGGCCTCGGGATTGTCGTACAGAGCTGCGGCGTCACCGAGCCGACCGGCCCGCACGTGCAGGTTCTCGAAGTCGGTGTGCCGCAGCATCAACGGGTTGTAGTACGCGAGACAGCGGGTCCGCGTGCCTGCCGGACTGTGCGCGATGAGCAGGTCGATCAGCCGGTTCCAGGTCTCCCGGTCCAGGCTGCCCTCCGTCGGCGGGATGATGCCGATGGGCCAACTGCCGTCCCTGCGGGCGGAGGGGAAGCAGCGGCGGGACGGCAGCAGCCCGTCGGGCACCGGCGGATCGCCGGTCCGCCGCGCGAGCTCCGACCAGCGAAGTCGCCGCCAGTCGGCCCCCGGGTGGTCGGCGCGGCCCAGGCCGCCTCCGGTCGCGGTCCCCACGGCGTCCAGGTCGATGCCCGCGACGATCATCGGCTGGACGCTCCCGTCCGCCGGCCGCGCCCGATGGCGCTGGTCGTACGTGACCTCGGTCGGGCCGTTCACATGCTCGTACATGGCGTTCAGCACCCAGGCCGCGTCAGGCAAGGGCGGCGGCATGAAGCCGGTGACGCCGTCGCCGGTGAGCTCCAGCAGCCAGTCGGTCTCGGCGGACGACGTAAGCGGCCACAGAGCGGTCAGCGCGGTGGATATCTCGGACACGGAGCAATCATCCCACCCGGCCGGGTCGGCGGGGTCGGCCGGGCGGGGAGCTGTCCGACAGCCGCTCACCAGCGTTGGCGCGCCGGTCAGGCGTCGGATCCGGCGCCCTCGGTGGCGGCGTCGGCGAGTCGGCGCGCGGCGCTGCGGGCCTGCTCCTGCGCGCGGGCGGACCGCGCGGCGGCGGCCTCGGCCGCGGCCAGCGCGCGTTGCTCATCGCCGGCGGCCCGGCGCAGTGCCGCGCGGGCCTGCTTGTCGCGATCGCGGGCCGCCCGGAGGTCGGCCTGTGCCTGTTCGGCCTCGCGTCCGGCCTGCTCGTGAGCGGCAGCCACCCTGCCCGCCTCGCGCGCGGCTTCGTCGGCCAGGGCAGCGGCCTGCTGCGCCGCCCGCTCGGCCTCGTCGGCGGCGTGCCGGGCGCCGACGAGGCGCTGCCGCTGCTGAGCGGAGGCGGCCTTCGCTGCCCGCTTCCGGGTCGGTGCCGGAGCCTGGTCGTGGGCGGGCGTCGGCTTCGACGTCCGCCGTGAGGTGGGCGGTGTGGGTGGCGCAGGTGCGGAGGGCGCCCGCGCGGGTTCGTCGGTGCCGGCCAGGGGAGTGACGGGCAGGGCTGCGGCGGGCCAGGCCGCCGGATGGAGGGCTTTGACCAGCCGCCCCCGCGCGAGAAGCTCGATGGCCTGCTCATCGGCCAGGGCCGCCTGCAACGTCTCGGTGACCTCGTCCAACGCCTCCTCGCCGAGGTGCTGCCCGGCCGCCTTCGCGTCCCGGCGCGCCAGCTCGGTCAGTTCGGCCAGCAGCTGCCGTCGCTGCGCGGAGAGCTCGCGCAGCCGGTCGCCGGCCAGGCCCGCCTGGGCGCTGCGCAGGGCTTGGCCGAGGTCGCGGAGCCGGCCGAGCCGGTCGGGGTGGCGCCGGACGAGGAGGTTGGCCGCCCACGCTCCGGCGGTCGGGCGCCGGAGCGCGCGGATGCGTTTGGCGAGCGGCCGGTCTCCCGCCTGCCCGGCCTGCGCGGCGTAGTCGTCGCGCGCGTGGGTGAACTCGGCCGGTAGGAGTGTGTACAGCTCGTCGGCGACCTGGTCGAAGTCCATGCCTGTCCTCCTCGGCCGTTGCCGCGATGCCCGCCCGGGATGCGTGGCTGCGATGCCCGCCCGCGACGCCGGGCCGGGCGGTGGTCTCCGCACCGCCGCCCGGCCCGCCCCGAGTGGCCGATGCCCGCGGCGCGGATGCCCGAGGCCGGGCCCCCGCGGCAGAAGGGCTACCGGCCGCTGTCGGCGGACGGCGCGCCGCCGGCGTCCCGGGCCCGGTCGGCCAGGCCGATCCGGCTGTGGCCGCGCCCGTACAGGAAGTACACGACGAACCCGACCACCATCCACACCAGGAAGCGCCACCAGGTCGCGACCGGCAGGTTGAGCATCAGCCACAGGCAGGCCATGACCGAGAGGATCGGCACCACCGGCACCCACGGGCAGCGGAAGGCCCGGGGCAGGTCGGGCCGGGTGTGGCGGAGGATCACCACACCGACGGACACCACCACGAAGGCGAACAGCGTGCCGATGTTCACCAGCTCCGACAGCTCCTCCAGCGGGATCAGCCCGGCCAGCACGGCGACCACCAGGCCCAGCAGCACGATCGCCCGGGTGGGCGTCCGGAAGCGCGGGTGCACGGTGGAGAAGGTGCGGGGCAGCAGGCCGTCGCGGCTCATGGCGAAGAAGACCCGGCTCTGCCCGAGCAGCAGGATCATGGTCACCGAGGTGAGGCCGGCCACGGCGCCGACGTCGATGATGTCGGCGAAGGCGTGCTGGCCGACGGCCTTGAAGGCGTCCGAGAGCGGGGCGTCGCTGGAGAGCTCGGTGTAATTCTGCATGCCGGTGACCACGAGTGCGACGGCCATGTAGAGCACCGTGCAGATGAGCAGCGAGCCGAGGATGCCCCGCGGCAGGTCGTGCTGCGGATTGCGGGTCTCCTCGGCGGCGGTGGCCACCACGTCGAAGCCGATGAAGGCGAAGAAGACCACGGCCGCCGCGGTGAAGATTCCCATCACGCCGAAGTCGGTCGGGGTGTACCCGAACAGCACCTGGATCAGCGGGGACTGGCCACCGGATTTGCCCGCCACCTCCTTGGCCGGCGGGATGAACGGCGAGTAGTTGTCGGCTTTGATGAAGAACAGGCCGGCCACGATCACCACCAGCACGACCGTCACCTTGATGGCCACGATCACCCTGGTGATCTCGGCGGAGAGGTGCATCCCGATCAGGATCACGCCGGTCAGCAGCGCCACGAGCAGTGCGGCCAGCAGGTTGAAGCTCCAGCCGCCGGTGGCCGCACCGGAGATCGCGTGGGGGAGCGTCACCCCGCCGCTCTCCAGCAGCGACTGCACGTAGCCGGACCAGCCGACCGCGACCACCGCGGAGCCCAGGGCCAGCTCCAGCACCAGGTCCCAGCCGATGATCCAGGCCGGCAGCTCGCCGAGGGTCGAGTACGCGAAGATGTACGCCGATCCGGCGACCGGGACGGTCGAGGCGAACTCGGCGTAGCAGAGCGCCGCCAGCGCGCAGACCACGCCCGCCGCGGCGAAGGAGAGCGCGACGGCGGGGCCGGCGTTGTTCTTGGCGGCGGTGCCGGTGAGGACGAAGATGCCGGTGCCGATGATCACACCGACACCGAAGACGGTCAGGTCGAGCGCGCCGAGCGTGCGCTTCAGCTCGTGCTGGGGTTCGTGCGTGTCGGCGATCGACTGCTCGACCGGCTTGGTCCGGACAAGATCTCGCGGCATCGACCGCGGCTGGGGCGTGCTGCTCATGCGGGCCTCCGGAAGGTCGTCCGGTCACCGTTACCCCAATCGGGCCGTCGTATGACCCGATCGGGCGCCACTTCAGCCGGACGGCCCCGCCCCGCACGTCGGCCCCGCCCCGCACGCAGACGCAGCGTGTGCGGGACGGGGCCGGATGCACAGGGGGCCGCAGGCAGGGCCGACCGTGGTGGCCGGGGTGCCCCTACGACGGCCGGGCTGCCGCCCCGGCCGGGCTGCGCGTCAGGGCCGCTTCGAGCAGCGTGCGTGCGGCTGCGCGGCCCTGCCGGGCTGGTTCGGGACTGCCGGAGACGGCCGCGGTCGTCATCGCGCCCTCGGCGAGGAGGGCGATCTGGTCGGCCAGCGCGGCGGGCGCGCCCACGGCCGCCACCAGCCCCGCCACGTAGCGCCGGAACGCCTCCTTGTGGGTACGGGTCGCCTCCGCCACCACATCCGAGGTGGCCCCCAGCTCCCCGAAGGCGTTGATGAAGGCGCAGCCGCGGAAGCCGGGCTCGCTGAACCAGAGGTGGAGCCAGTCGAAGACCGCCGGGATCCGCTCCCCGGCCGACGGCCGGGCGTCGACGTACTCGGCCAGCTTCGCGCGCCAGTGCGCGTCGCGTCGGTGCAGGTACGCCCGGACCAGGCATTCCTTGGACGGGAAGAGCTGGTACAGCCGCTTCAGGGACACCCCCGCGGTGGTACGGATCTCGTCCATCCCCACCGTCTGCAGCCCCCTGGCGTAGAAGAGCGCCTCGGCCGCGTCGAGTACGCGGGTCCGCAGCGTTGCCGATTCGTCCATGGGGGCCTCGTCCGGTGTGAGAATCATCGTTCTCCCAGGCTAGTGCACCGGTCGAAGGGCGCTCCCCGGGGGTGGCGGCGCCGGTCGGAGCCGGGTCAGAGGCCGAGGTCGGCCAGCCCCGGGTGATCGTCCGGGCGGCGGCCGAGCGGCCAGTGGTAGAGGCGCTCCGACTCGCGGATCGGCAGATCGTTGATGCAGGCGTAGCGCCGGCGCATCAGCCCGTGCTCGTCGAACTCCCAGTTCTCGTTGCCGTAGGAGCGGACCCAGTTGCCGGAGTCGTCATGGCTCTCGTAGGCGAAGCGCACCGCGATGTGGTGGCCGTCGAAGGCCCAGAGCTCCTTGATCAGCCGGTAGTCCAGTTCCCGCTGCCACTTGCGGGTCAGGAACGCCACGATCTCCTCGCGTCCGTCGACGAACTCCGCGCGGTTGCGCCACCGGGAGTCCACCGTGTAGGCCAGGGCGACCTTCTCGGGGTCGCGGGAGTTCCAGCCGTCCTCCGCCAGGCGGACCTTCCGGAGGGCGCTCTCGCGCGTGAACGGGGGGAGTGGGGGGCGTGTCCCAGTCGTCATGATCTGCCTGCCTTCGATGCCGGTGGCCACGGGAGAACGATCGTTCTCGGCTCTGGTGTCACTGTAGGAGAACGCTCGTTCTCGCGCAATCCCCGGGCGGTGGGGAACAGGGTCGACGCCGGGTCGGGATGCGGCCGAACAGCCACCACCCACCGCCACCGCACGCCGCACCCAGCCCACAGGACGCCCGGTGGGCAACGCAAAGGAGGCGGTGACGGCCCGCAAGGCCGTCACCGCCTCCACCGCACCCGGCCGCCGTGGCCGCCGTGGCCGCCGAGCGGGTCAGCTCCCCAGGACCTCCCCCACCAGGGCGCGGGCCTGCTCCTGCACCTGGGCGAGGTGCTCGGGGCCGTGGAAGCTCTCGGCGTAGATCTTGTAGACGTCCTCGGTGCCGGACGGCCGGGCCGCGAACCAGGCGTTCTCGGTGCAGACCTTGAGGCCCCCGATGCCGGCGCCGTTGCCCGGCGCCTCGGTGAGGACGGCGGTGATCGGCTCGCCGGCCAGCCGGTCGGCGGTGACCCGGTCCGCGGAGAGCCCGGCCAGGGCCGCCTTCTGCGCGCGGTCGGCCGGCGCGTCCACCCGGGCGTACGCGGGGGAGCCGAAGCGCGAGGTCAGCTCGGTGTAGTGCTGCGAGGGGGTGCTGCCGGTGACGGCGGTGATCTCCGACGCGAGCAGCGCGAGCAGGATGCCGTCCTTGTCGGTGGTCCACACCCGGCCGTCGCGCCGCAGGAACGACGCCCCGGCGGACTCCTCGCCGCCGAAGCCGACCGAGCCGTCGAGCAGCCCGTCGACGAACCACTTGAAGCCGACCGGCACCTCGACCAGATCGCGCTTCAGGTCGTCGGCCACCCGGTCGATCATCGACGAGGAGACCAGCGTCTTGCCGACCGCGGCGGTGGCGGGCCAGTCAGGACGGTGGCGGTACAGGTAGTCGATGGCCACGGCGAGGTAGTGGTTGGGGTTCATCAGCCCGCCGTCGGGGGTGACGATGCCGTGCCGGTCGGCGTCGGCGTCATTGCCCGTCGCGATGGTGTACTCGTCGCGGCGGCGGATCAGCGAGGCCATGGCGTGCGGGGACGAGCAGTCCATCCGGATCTTGCCGTCCCAGTCCAGGGTCATGAACCGCCACGTCGGGTCGGTGACGGGGTTGACCACCGTCAGGTCGAGCCGGTGGGTCTCGGCGATCCGCCCCCAGTACGCGACCGAGGCGCCGCCCAGCGGGTCGGCCCCGATCCGCACGCCGGCCGCCCGGACGGCGTCCAGATCCAGCACCGAGGGCAGGTCGTCGGTGTAGCGGCCGAGGAAGTCGTATCGGCCGGTGGTGTCGGCCGCCAGCGCCCGGGCGTACGGGATGCGCCGCACGCCGGCCAGCCCGCCCCTGATCAGGTCGTTGGCGCGGTCCTGGATCCAGCCGGTGGCATCCGACCCGGCCGGGCCGCCGTGCGGCGGGTTGTACTTGAAGCCGCCGTCGGCCGGCGGGTTGTGCGAGGGGGTGACCACGATGCCGTCGGCCGAACCGCCGGCGCCGACCCGGTTGTGGGTCAGAATCGCGTGCGAGACGGCCGGCGTCGGCGTGTAGCCGTCCGCACCGTCGAGGAGCACGGTGACCCCGTTGGCCGCCAGCACCTCCAGTGCGGTGACGCGGGCCGGCTCGGAGAGGGCGTGGGTGTCCACCCCCAGGAAGAGCGGGCCGGTGATGCCCTGCGCGGCGCGGTACTCGCAGATCGCCTGCGTGGTCGCCGCGATGTGGTCCTCGTTGAAGGCGGTGGCCGGCGAGGAGCCGCGGTGCCCGGACGTCCCGAAAGCCACGCGCTGTGCCGGATCGTCGGCATCCGGGTGCAGGGCGTAGTACGCCGTCACCAGCCGTGCCACGTCCACCAGATCCTCTGGTCCCGCCTGCTCCCCGGCCCGTGCGTGCACCATCGCGTCCTCCTCGATTCGTCGTCCTGCTGATCGCTGCTCGCCCCTGCCGGCCTCCCCGCGGACGGTATCCCGGGCCGACGGTTACCGACCGTACCTGGCCGTGTCCGGTCTGGACCAGCCGACCTCGCCCGCCCAGGAGGGCGAGGCGACCGCTGCGCCCTCCGGCGGTTCCCTCGGGCTGTCCGGGTCCTGTCCTGTCGGCGGGGCGTACGTCGGTGGATCGGTAGCAGCTGCGCGCCGCTACAGCTCGGGGCTGGCGAGGTGGTCGGCGGTGCCACCGCGCCACTCGACCAGGAAGAGGCTCGCGTCATCGGTTGTGGTTCCGCCCCGCTCTCGCATCAGGCTGTGGGAGAGGCCCCGCACCATCTCCTGCACGCCTCCACCGGCGGGTCCGACACGCTCGATGGTGGCGATCAGGCGTTCCTCGCCGAACTGCTCCCCACCGCTCTGGTGCTCCTCGACCACTCCGTCGGTGTAGAACAACACCCGGTCGCCGCGATGGAGCTGCCGCATGCTGATCTGCGGTGTGTCGCCACCGAAGCCGACCGGGAGGGTTCCGGGGCTGTCCAGGGTCTGGATGACTTGGTGGTCGCGGATCAGCAGGGGTGCCGGGTGGCCGGCGTTGACCCACTGGAGGTGGCCCGTGCCGATGTCCATGCGC
>NZ_JBITGZ010000018.1:0-164984 GCF_044457565.1 Kitasatospora sp. NPDC050543
GCAGTCGGACAATCATGCAGCCCCCGGAGCGACCACCCCGGGAGCCGCCCCCGGCGCCACCCACCCTCCCGAGAGCCCACAGACAACAGCAACCCCCCGCCTGGCCCTCGCCACCACCCTCGGCACCCTCGCCCTGGCCTCCGCCACAGCCCTCATGGCCACCTCCGGCTACCTCATCTCCTACGCCTCCCAGATGCCGCCCGTCCTCTACCTGATGATGGCCGTCACCTCAGTCCGCGCCCTCGGCATCGCCCGCAGCGTCTTCCGCTACGCCGAGCGCCTCGTCTCGCATGACGCCGTCCTCCGTACGCTCGGCACGCTCCGCACCGACGTCTACCGCCGCCTGGAGCGGCTCGCCCCCGCCGCGCTGCCCGCCTTCCGCCGGGGCGACCTGCTCTCCCGGCTGGTCTCCGACGTCGACGCGATCCAGGACCACTACCTGCGCTGGCGGCTGCCCGCCACCATCGCCGTGACCGTCTCGCTCGGCTCGGCCGTGGCCCTCGGGCTGTTCCTGCCGTCCGCCGGAGTGATCCTGGGCCTGGGCCTGCTGCTCGCCGGGGCCGTCGTCCCGGCGCTGTCCGCCCGGCTCTCCTCCCGGACGGAGCGCCGGCAGGCCCCGGCCCGTGGTGAGCTGGCGAGCAGTGTGGTCGACACCTTCACCGGCACCGCCGAGCTGACCGTCTCCGGTGCGCTCCCGGCCAGGCTCGCCGCCGTCCGGGCGGCCGACCGCACCCTGACCGACCTGGCCGCCCGCTCCGCCGCGACCACCGCGCTGGGTACCGGCCTGATCGCCCTGCTGACCGGCCTGACCGTCGCGGCCGCCGCGGCCGCCGGCATCCGGGGTGTCGGTACGGGCGCGCTGGCGCCGGTCTGCCTGGCCGTCGTCGTCCTCACCCCGCTGGCCGCCTTCGAGGCGGTCACCGGGATGCCGCTCGCCGTGCAGGCGCGCGAGCGCAGCCGCGCGGCGTCGGCCCGGCTCGCCGAGGTGCTCCGGGCGCCGGCGGCGGTCGAGGAGCCCGCCGAGCCGGGCGCGCCGCCGGCGCGGGCGCTGCCGATCGCGGTGCGCGGCCTGAGCGTGCGCCACCCCGGGCAGGAGCCGTACGCGCTGCGGGGGATCGACCTGGATCTGGCCGAGGGCCGACGGATCGCGGTGGTCGGCCCGTCCGGCTCGGGCAAGACGACGCTCGCCCAGGCGCTGCTGCGCTTCCTGGACCAGGACGCGGGGGCGGTAACCTTCGCCGCCGGTCGTCCACAGGCTGTGGACAGTCGCGCGCTGGCCTCGGACGACGTCCGGCGGGTGATCGGTCTCTGTGCCCAGGACGCCCACGTCTTCGACAGCTCGCTGCGCGAGAACCTGCGGCTGGCCCGGCCCGGTGCCGCCGAGTGCGAGCTGCGCGCGGCCCTGGCCGGAGCCCGGCTGCTCGACTGGACCGACACCCTGCCCGGGGGCCTGGACACCATGGTCGGCGAGCACGGCGCCCGGCTCTCCGGCGGCCAGCGTCAGCGGCTGGCCCTGGCCAGGGCGCTGCTGGCGGACTTCCCGGTGCTGGTGCTGGACGAGCCCGCCGAGCATCTGGACCTGCCCACCGCCGACGCCCTGACCGCCGACCTGCTGGCGGCCACGGCGGACCGGACGACCGTGCTGATCACGCACCGCCTGGCGGGCCTGGCCGAGCCGGGGGCGGTGGACGAGATCCTGGTGCTGGACGAGGGCCGGATCGCCGAGCGCGGCAGCTGGGCCGAGCTGGTGGCCGACCCCGGCAGCCGGCTGTCCGGGATGTGGCGGCGGGAGCGTGAGGCGGACGGCCTGCCGCTCGACGCGCCGAGCTGACCATCACCCTTTCCGTCCAAAACCGCCCAAACTAGGCTCGCCCTATGCAGTCCACGCGCCCACCGGACCCCGCGGCCGGCCCGGATCCCGCCCCCGCCGCCGACCCGGCGCCGCACCGGGTGCCCGAGATCTCCTCGCTGGGCCTGGACACCCTGGTCACCGAGGTGTCCGAGCGCCTCCAGTCGGCCGCCGCCGTCACCGACCGGATGCAGCGGCTGCTGGAGGCGGTGGTCTCCGTCGGCGCCGGCCTGGACCTGCACGCCACCCTCCAGCGCATCGCCACCGGCGCCGCCGAGCTGGTGGACGCCGAGTACGCGGCGCTCGGCGTGATCGCGCCGGGTGGCGCCGGGCTGTCCGACTTCATCCACGTCGGGGTGGACGACCGGACGGCGGAGCGGATCGGCGAGCTGCCGGCCGGCCGGGGCATCCTCGGCGCGCTGATCGACCGCCCCGAGCCGCTGCGGCTGACCGACCTGGCCGCCGACCCACGCTCCTCCGGCTTCCCGCCGCACCACCCGCCGATGCGGACCTTCCTGGGCGAGCCGATCCGGATCCGGGACGAGGTGTTCGGCAACCTCTACCTGACCGAGAAGAAGGGCGGCGGCGCCTTCACCCCCGAGGACGAGCAGGTGGTGCACGCGCTGGCCGCCGCCGCGGGTGTCGCGATCGAGAACTCCCGGCTGTACGAGGAGGGCCGCCGCCGGGAGCGCTGGATCGCGGGAGCCGCCGCCGTCACCACCGCGCTGCTCTCCACGGACGAGGCGCAGACCGCCCTGACGGTCGCCGCGGAGGAGGTCAGGGAGCTGGCCGATGCGGCGCTCGGCATGATCCTGCTGCCCACCGGGGACGGCCAGATGCGGGTGGCGCACGCCTCGGGGGAGGCGGCCGAGTTCGTCACCGGCGAGCTGCTGCCGTCGTCCGGCTTCGCGACCCGGCTGCTGGCGGGCGAGAGCGTCTACCTGGACGACATGTCCAGCGATCCCTCGGTGACGATCCGTCTGGCCCGCACCTTCGGGCCGTCCATGGCGGTGCCGATGGTGGCCACCGGCCGGGTGCTCGGCGCGCTCTGCGTCTGGCGGGCCAGGGGTGCGACGCCGTTCAGCGACGCCGAGAAGCAGCTCGCACAGACCTTCGCCTCGCAGGCCGCACTGGCCCTGCGGCTGGCCGAGGGGCAGCGCGACCAGCAGCGCCTGGCGGTCTTCCAGGACCGCGACCGGATCGCCCGGGACCTGCACGACCTGGTGATCCAGCGGCTGTTCGCCACCGGGATGATGCTGGAGAGCGCGGCCCGGCGCTCGGAGGTGCCCGAGGTGAGGACCGGGATCGGCAACGCGGTGGACGAGCTGGACGCGACCATCCAGGAGGTCCGCACCACCATCTACGCCCTCCAGCACGACGCCCACGGCTCCGAACCCGACACCCTGCGCACCCGGGTGCTGCGCGAGGGGAGCCAGGCCGCGGCCGCGCTGGGCTTCAAGCCCTCGGTGACCTTCAGCGGCCCGGTGGAGAGCCTGGTCGGCGAGAAGACCGGACGCCAGCTGCTGGCCGCCCTGCGGGAGATGCTCTCCAACACGGCCCGGCACGCCCGGGCCTCCAGGGTCGGGGTGGAGGTGGACTCGACCGTCCACCTGGACGACGCGGGACGGCCGGTCTCCGGTGATCCCGAATCGCTGGAGCGGGCCGGCCGACCGGGCGTACTGCTGACCGTCACGGACGACGGGGTGGGCATCCCGGCCGGTGGCCGGCGCAGCGGCCTGCGCAACCTGACCAGGCGGGCCGAGGCACTGGGCGGTGACGCCTGGCACGAGCCGGGCCCGTACGGCAGGGGGACGATGGTCCGCTGGACGGCGAGACTCTGAGCGGGGCGCGCAGGGGGAGCGGCCGCCGGTGGCCTCAGGCGGCCTGGTCGTCGAGCAGCTGCTCCAGCACCGCCGCGACGCCGTCCTGCTCGTTGCTCACGGTGTGCAGCCGGACGGCGGCCAGTACCTCGGGGTGCGCGTTGGCCACCGCGTACGCCGTCCCGGCCCAGGCCAGCATCTCCAGGTCGTTGGGCATGTCGCCGAAGGCCACCACCTCGCTGCGGTCGATGCCCTGCTCCGCGCACCAGCGGGCCAGCGTGCTGGCCTTGGTGACGCCCGGCGCGCTGATCTCCAGCAGCGGGATCGGGCTGGAGCGGGTGATCTCGGCCAGGTGCCCGGCCGTCTCCCTGGCTGCGGCGAGCAGCTTGTCCGGGTCGAGGTCGGGATGCTTGGCGAGCAGCTTGAACAGTCCGCGCACCGGTCCGCCGGTGCCCAGCAGCTCCTCCGCCGGGCCGATCGGGTGGTTCTCGTCCGAGCCCCACATCGGGACCTCGTACTGCGGCTCGCGGGCGAATCCGCCCGGGTACTCGAAGGCGAACGAGGTGCCGGGCAGCCTGGTCCGCAGGGCGGTGGCCACCGCGAGCGCGTCCTCGACGCGCAGTGGGAAGCTCTCCAGCAGCTCGCCGCGCCGCACGTCGACGACGGCGCCGCCGTTCGAGCAGATCGCCACGCCGTGGCCGCCTATGTGCGGGCTGACCTGCTGCATCCAGCGCGGCGGGCGGCCGGTGACGAAGACCACCTGGACGCCGGCCTGCTCGGCGGCCGCCAGGGCGGCGGCGGTCCGGGCGGACACCGTGCCGCCGGAGCAGAGCAGGGTGCCGTCCAGGTCGGTCGCGATCAGGCGGGTGCGGGGCCTCGGCCGGCCCGGGGTGGTGGTCACCGATCCATCTTCGCGCACCGGCACCGGGAGGTCACCGCTGCCGACGGGGGTACGGGCCCCGGCACGCTGTGCGCGGAGCCCGTACCCGTACGGATCGGCCATGCCCGGCCGCCGCCGCCGTCAGCCGTGGCCGCCGGTGACGGCGGTCAGGCGACGCGCAGGGTGAGCGCGGCGGTGTGCAGCGTGCCGCCGGTCTGGAACTGCAGGAACAGCCGCCAGTCCCCGGCGGCCGGGAGCTCGGCGTGGAAGGGCAGCGTCGGGCCGCCGTCGCCGCCCGTCGTCGCGCCCTGCGGGTGGAGGTGGGCGAAGGCCTGGTCACCCGCGTGGAAAGCGGTCAGGTGCGCGTACGTGTCCAGGTACGGCTGGAGGTCGGTGACGGGTGCGCCGTCCCTGCTGACCGTGACCTTCAGCGCGCCCGCCGAGCCGGCCTTCAGCGCGCCCTCCACCGCGACGGTGTAACCGTCGACGGTCGCGGTACCGGTGGCGGCGGGCACCACCTCACTGGCCGCCGCCCCCTCGCCGGCGACGGTGACGGTCCTGCTGAGCACCAGCCCGCCGCCCGCACCGGGCCCGCTGTCGGGTGTGAAGGACGCGTACAGCCGCCAGCTGCCCGGCGCGAGCGCGGCGAGCGGAGCCGTCCAGGTGCCGTCCGTCGCCATCTCCGGGTGCAGGTGCTGGAAGCCGGTGAGGTCGGTGCGGATCGCGTAGAAGTGCATCCGCTTGGTCTGGTCGACGGCGAACGCGGTGACGGGCTTCCCGTCCGGGCCGGTGATGGTGAAGCGGTACTCGGCGGGCGTGCCGGCCGGCAGGGTGTCGGCGGTACCGGCCGTACCGGCCGTCGCGGTGAGGCGGTAGCCGCCGCGCTCGGCCGCCAGGCCGTTGCCGGCTGCGGCCCGGCCCGCGCCGGCTGCGTCGTGCCCGGCCATGTCGTGCCCCGCGTGCCCGCCGGCGCTCGGGGCGGCAGCGCTCGGGTCGGCGGTGCCGTGCGCCGCCCCGTCGGTGTGCGTGTGGTGATGGCCCGAGAAGGACGCGGCGGAGCCGCACCCGGCCAGGGCCAGCGCCAGGACGGCGGTGGCGGAGGCGGCGAGGAAGGCGCCGCGGCGGGTGCGCGCGCGGTGTGGCGCCGCGGGGGTGCGGTGGTGTGACTGAGCCTGCATGGGTGCGGTGTCCTTCTTGGTGGGCGCGCCGCCGCTGCGGCGGGCGCGGGAGTGGTCAGGGCGCTGCGGACACCGGACCGCCTGCCTCGGCGAGTCCGGTGCGGGCCCTGTCACGTCCGCGCGACGCACACCTTGAGCAGCAGCAGGCGCCCGGCCCGGGGCGGCGCCCTGGGGCTGTCGGCGGGCCGGAGCGCGGGGCCGGCCGCGATCGCGAGCAGCAGCAGGGCCAGCAGCCCGCCCGCGACCTGGCCAGGTGCGGACAGCAGCACACCACCGCCGGCCTTGGTCGACACGCAGAGCGCGCGGTCGGCGGGCGTCCGGACGGTGTCGGCGGACCGGGCGCCCGGCATCAGCCGGTGGGCGCGGGCGGCCGGCGCTGCATGGGCGCGCTGCACTGCATGGGCGTGCTGCCCGCCTGCGGGCAGCTCCACGGTCGCCCGGTCGCCCGCCGCGTGCGCGGTGCGGGTCACGGCGTGGCAGCCGGCGGCCGACGTGGGCGCGCCGTGCATCAGGAACAGGCCGGCCAGCAGGGCGCAGAGCAGCAGCACGTGGGCCGTCGGCCCGCCACCCGCCCTCGCCCCGCCCGCCGTGGCGCCGCCCGCCGTCATCCGGTCCCACCCCGTCGCCGCGTCCGTCCAGTCCCGCCGACCATACCCCCATCCGGTATCGACCCGGCGTAAATGGCGCGCCGAACCACGGCTCGGCGCGCGCTCATCGGGCTGACGATGCATCAAGTGCCCGGAGCTGGGCAGGAATCACCGAGGCAACCCCGTCGGCAGGAAGCGCCATGCCATCTCGCGACCACCGTGACGAGCACGATTCGACCGATGCCCCTCGATCCGGCCAGGCCGTCCGGCAGCCCGCGGTCTGCGCGGCCTGCGGGGACCCGCTCACCCCGTGGACGGCCGTCCTGGGGCTGGCCCGCTGCGCCTCCTGCGCCCCGGCTTCCCCGCCCGGCCCCGCCGGCCCTGACCGTGAACCGGTCTCACTCGGTGAGGCGCTGCTCGGTGCCATCGACGAGCTGGGCCGGGCCGGCCGCCTGCTCCCACTCCAACGCACCTCCGGGACTCCGGCCCCCGTGCGCACCTCCGGCACGGTCTGCCGCAACTGCGGAGCCCGCGCCGACTGGCACCGCACACCGCGCGGCGGCTGGATCCTGATCGAGCCGGGCAGCCGCCCCACCTCCGCCGTCCGGCCCGGCCACCGCTGGCGGATAGCCGGCGACGGCACGGCCGTGAACCTGGGCTCCGCCAGCCCCTCCGACACCTGCCGGATCAGCCACTTCGACATCTGCCCCGGCCCCACCCGCCCCCTCTCCCCCTCCGCCCACGGCACCCGCTGACCCGCCGGCGGGCGGCCCACCGGGTCCACACGGACCGGCTGGTCGGCGCGGAGATCCTCTCGGAGGAGCGGGTCGGGCGAACCCGAGTCATCACAGCCAGGACCGACACCGTCCTGTACCGGCCGCTTTGCGACCTGCTGCTGGTGACGTACGGGCCGATGCCTCGGTTGAGTGCGCTCCTGTCCGGCCTGGATGGCATCGATGAGGCGTACATCTACGGCTCTTGGGCAGCCCGTCATAGCGGTGTGCCAGGACCGATCCCAGCGGATGTCGACGTCTTGGTCATCGGACGGCCAGATCCGGACGAACCCTTCGATCTCGCCGAGCGCACTTCCCGGGAGCTGTACCGGGACGTCAACGCTACTGATCACCGAAAGCCGACGTCTGAGCTTACGGATGGTCGGGCTGGCGCGGCACACGCCGTGCCCTGGTGAACCTCTGCCGTCCGGCGCCGGCGGCGAGCTCGCTGAGGCGTTCGCCGACCACGGAAACGCCGGGTCGGGGCTCCTGCGCGTAGTACCAGGGCTTGCGCCGGCGCAGCAGCTCCTCACCGTGCTCGCCCCAGGTGAATCCTGGCTTCCGCAGCAGCTTCCGGAACACCGCGTCGACCGTCACCGGGTGGGCGGCGGCCAAGCGGCGGATCGGCAGTGGCGCGATCGACTCCTCTCGCAGGTACGCGCGCAACACGTCCTGGTACTGCCTGCGGCCCGCGAGGGCCGGCTCGGCGAAGAGGTCCCGAAGCATTCCGTAGTCGGCGTAGAAGTTGAGTCCGTCGACCTCGTCGTAGATGACGCCGACCGTGTCCGAGCCGGCCAGGGCTTGGGGCAGTTCGAAGGCCGGCAGATCGATTCCCGGCAGCCGCCTGCCCCTGGCCCGGTCGGGCCGCTCGGCGACGACGGCCTCGTGCCGGTGCCGGTAGTAGGCGTTGAGCCTCTCCTCGACCTTGGCCGGGGGAAGGACCAGTTCGTCGCTGCCGCAGAACTCGACGAACGCGGCCCGGTCCACCCGCATCGACTCCCATCCCTGCTCGATCTTCTCGGGGTTGCGGAAGACCAGTTCGGGTTGACTGGTGGCCAGCTGGAGTGCGGCCCGGGCGATCTCGGTCGCGCTGGACTTCGGGTAGGACGACATCGCGCCCGAGATCAGCCACGCCCCCTCGGTCGAGTGGACAGGCACCAGGCAGGTAAGGAGGAATCCCCCCTTGGACACTCCGCGGAAGGCCGCCCGCCCGACGTTCGAGTACGTGCGGTACTCCAGGTCGTCGACCAGGTTCAGCAGGACGACGGCGTCCCCGTCCTTGCGCTGGATCTCGAAGACGCCCTCGACCGGGTCACGCCAGCCGAGCAGCATCGCCCGATCGGCTTCGCTCAAGTCCCGCCGTCCGGCGACGAATCGGTCCACCACGGTCGCCCCGTCCGGCAGGCGGTACCGCAGGATGAAGTTGTCGATGATACGGATCGCCTCACCCTCGTCCAGCCGCCGCTCAGGGCCTGCTGCCTCCAGGAGGAGGGGAGTCAGCCACCTGTCGAAGCGCGCGCTCTGGGCGAAGACGACCAGCTCGCCCTTCAGCTCGGCACTTCGCTCGATCAGGCCTCGCAGCGACGCCTCGTCCTTGCTCCGCACAACGACAGCCATGAGAGCCCTCTCGGTCTTGAAGGTTCCGACGCTCACTGCGCCCAGTAGTAGCGATACGCCTCGACCCACTCCGCTCCATCCGGAGCCGGGTCCGGCAAGGGAAGGTCCAACAGCCCGATCGCCTGCCGGAATCCGCCGCGGGCGCACAGGGCGACGATCCTTCCGTCCCGCGACAGGTCGACGCCGCGCACGGTCACCTCGACGCCCAGCACCACGGTGCTGAACGGCACCGCCAGGTTCTCCTCGACGGCGGCGAACAGACCCGACAGCTGCTCGTGCTCGTCGTAGGTGTCGACCGTCGCCTCGTCGACCAGCGCGGCGAGTTCTCGCTTGCTCAACGTGCCCATGGCGCCACGCTAGCCGAACTGCTCGCGCCGACTTGCGGGCGGTCCGGAGCCCCGCCGATTCGCGGGCATATCGTCACTGCATGCGCTTGAGTACCGTTATCCTGCCCATCCACCGGTGGAGCGAGGGCCAGACGATCTGGCGTCGGGCCGAGGAACTCGGCTTCCACACCGCGTACACCTACGACCACCTGTCGTGGCGGAGCTTGCGGGACGAACCCTGGTTCGGCTCGGTCCCGACCCTGACGGCGGCCGCGGCGGCGACCGAGCGGATCCGGCTGGGGACGCTCGTCACCTCGGTCAATCCTCGTTCACCCATCACGGTCTGAGCCGCGAGAACAGGGCAGGCGGGGGGACTGCACCGCTCCAGGATCAGTGCCCGAGGTCCGACGCCCGGTGCTCGTAGGCGGCCCGAGCCGCGTTCACGTCGTTGATGTACCGCTCCGCCCAGTCTCGGACCGCACCGAGTGGGGCCTCCAACGTCCGCCCCAGTTCTGTGAGACGGTACTCGACCTTGGGCGGCACGGTCGGATGGACGGTGCGGCTGACAAGTCCGTCGCGCTCCAGACTCCGCAAGGTCTGCGTGAGCATCTTCTCGCTGATGCCGTCGACGGCCTCGCGCAGCTCGCTGAAGCGCAGCGTTCCGTTCGCCAACACGCCGACGATCAGCGCGGTCCATTTGTCGGCGATCCGGTCCAGGGCCGCGCGGGACGGACAGGGCGCGCTGTAGGTGTCGGCCGGCTTGCCGTCCGGCAGCCAGGCCAAGACCCGGCCGGGGGTTCCCGGCCGGGGACGGGCGGTACGGGGGGCGGGCATGCTCGTACGCTAGTCCACCGCCGATGCCGCGAGGGGTAGTGGCCCGTCGCGGCAGTCGGCCGGCCGTTCTCGACGGGGGTGCTGCCCGTCGCCGCTACCCCACTGCGATGGCGGCGGGACCGCCGGCCCAGGTCCGCCGCAGCGCAGGAGGGACGACCCGCCCGAACACATGACCCGCGAAGTGACCTCCGGCCAGGAGTGTGTCCCCGTCCTCAAGTTCCATGAGGAGCCGAGCGCGGGTACGGAGGCCCTGCTCCGGATCGTCGTCGAACACGCACGTCCACTGATCCTGGGTGATCTGCACCTGGCAATGCATGATGTCGCCGAGGATGATCAGACGCCGGCTGTCGGCACCGGACGGATCCGTGACGATCAGACTGCTGTGACCTGGTGTGTGCCCGGGCGTCGACAGGATCCGTACGCCGGGCGCGATTTCCTCGCCGTCCACGACGAACGCGACGACACCGTCAAGCGGGGCCTGCACCGACTTCGCATCCGGTCCGGGAAATGTCCCCCGCCCTTCCCAGTGCCGCCACTCCGCTTCGCTCACCAGGTGCCGGGCCTCGTGGAACGTCAGTCCGCCGACCTCCCGGCCGGCAGGGAAATGCGGAGCCGGAGCGATATCGCTGGTCCACCCGACATGGTCGTGGTGCAGGTGTGTGTACACGACAGCGTCCACATCAGCGGGTGAGAGGCCCTCGGCGGCCAGACTCTTCACCAGCGCGCCGGCCTTGAAGGAGGCCACATCGGGAATCACATAGTCGACGGTGCCCAGGCCCAGGTCGACAAGGACGGACCGCCCGCCGGCGCGAATCAGGAACGAACCGATGCTGACCGGGAATCGGCCGTGCTCGTCAAGGAACTCCGAATGCGTCGCCCAACCGTCCGGCATGCTGCAGGGAAAGAAGGCGGCCGGATCGAGCCAGCCCTCTCCATCGGGCAGGTAGGTCACCGTCGTCTCACCGATAGCGATCTGGGCGCGAAGCGCGGGCTGAACCACAGTTCTCTCCTCAACAGGCTGTCAGGCTCGGCGCGGCCGGCAAGGCGCACCCTTCGCTACTGACTATTGGAGAGCGACAACACGTGGGGAAGTACGCACTTGTAAGTGCGTCCCCAGCGCACGGGTCAGATCCGCTCGACCGCGATACGACGGTGGCACAGCCGACGCAGGTCGTCGACGTCGCTGGTCACGACGGTCACATCACCGTGTTCCAGATGGGCGGTGGCGGCGAGCATCGCGTCGATGGCGTACCTGTGACCGTGGAGCCCGTTGGCCACCAGCAGCTTGCTCGCAGCCCGGGCGATCTCCTCCGTGGCGGGTCTCACCTTGGTCAGGGAGACGGCGTGGTCGAATGCCGCCTGCGGCACTGTGGGGTCACGTGCCTCCGCGGTCCTTCCGGGACGAGCCGTGGTTCGGGGCGGTGCCGACCCTCACCGCCGCCGCGGCGGCGACCGAGCGGATCCGGCTGGGGACCTTGGTGACCTCGGTCGATCCTCGTTCACCTATCAGAGCCTGACCTGCGGAAACAGTTGCCGGGAGTGCCCAAGTCCCACTCAGACTCAGATCGCGATGAGGCGGACGCGGGTGCCGCAAAGCTTGGCCATGTCGTCGATGTCCGAGGTGAGCATGGCTACCGGTCCGGGCTGGCGGAGCGCCATTTCGGCGACGGTCGCGTCGATCGCGTACTTGTGGCCGTGCAGGCCGGCCTGCTTCAGCAACTCGGCCGAGGCTCGTGCAGCCTGTTCTGTCACCGCCTCAATCTTGACCTGCGAGAGCACCCAGTTCAGTCGGGGAGCGTTCACCCGTGTGTGCATCACCTCCACGATGGTGTTGGCGCAGACCACCAGATCGGCCGCCATGGAGTGGAAGGAGCGGATCATCGCCATCACGCTACGGTCCTGCGAGATCCAGGCGGACACTCCCTGGGAGTCCAGTACGACGGTCTCGATGCGCTCGCTCACGCGGCGTTGGCCGGGTTCTCGCGCTCGGCCGAGCCGAAGATCCGCGCATGCGCGGCGGCGAGCTCCTCCTCCGCGAACCCGCCGTGCTCCTCTTCGTAGCGGCGCAGCTCCTCACCGAGCAGCTGGTGCCTGATCTGCCGGGCGACCGCCTCGGCGACGTAGCCGGAGACGTTGTCCGTGAGCTTCTTCAACTCGGCCACCTGCTCAGTGGGCAGGGTGACCGTGATCCGGGTGGTAGCTGCCATAGGGCAAGCATACTGCGGTATGTTCCGGCTTGGTCGGGCTTTCACGACATAGGGCCGGCACCATGCGACTGGGTACGGTGATCCTCCCATCCACCGGCGGAGCGAGGAACTCGGGTTCCATGCCGCGTACACCTATGACCACCTGTCGTGGCGGTCGTTCCGGGACGAGCCGTGGTTCGGGGCGGTGCCGACGCTGACGGCGGCGGCCACCGCGACCGAGCGGATCCGCCTCGGCACGCTGGTCACTTCGGTCAGTCCTTCTTCATGCATCGCGGCCTGACCTGCGGAAACGGATCGGAGGCGGCCGGCAAAGGCCCGCCCGGAGGCTGCCGGAGCGCGCTCGGGTGGTGAACGGCCCGCTCCGGCGGTGACTCTCGGTTGAGCTGGGCAAGGCCCTCGGTGGCGATCTCTTCGAAGATCGAGTCGGGCGCCGGCCGGTGGATCACCAACTCGGTGATGCCCAGCACACAACCCCGGATGTTCCACGCCTCCACTGCCGAGATGATGGCTTCAATCACGAGACTTCACGTGAACGAAGCCAGAGAGACGGGCAGAGGTACCTGTCCGGTGTTCCTGGGCTTGAAACCAGCGGTGGTCATGGGCATGGAGTGCGGCTGTTCACAGTGGCACTGGGGGTGCACGGCCCCCGGGCGTGCGAGCCTCTTCGACGTTCGGGGCCGGCTCCGCCCGGCGGCGCGGGCGGAGCGGGGCTGCCGTTCAGGAGGAGAGGCGGTTCAGTGCTGCGGTGGTGATGCCTTCGACGTAGGTCGGGGCGTTGGCGGGCTGGCCGGTGAGCTCGACGATGGCGACCTTGGTGCCGCTGCGCAGGACCGCGACCCCGCCGCTGACGGTGCCGTCGCCGTTGTAGGCCGGGTACCAGCGGGCGGTGCCGCCGGTGACGGTCAGGGTGTGGGCCGCGCCGTAGTGCCAGTGGCCGGCGGGCTCGTCCTGGCAGTCCTGAACGAGCGCGACGAGCTGCTTCTCCCAGGTGTCGGCCGCGGTCCCGGTGGGGGCGCTCGCGGCCGACTCGATCAGCATGCCGTGGGTGTCGAAGGTCCAGTTCACGGACGCGTACGCGGTGGCCTTGTCCTTGGTCAGGTCGCGCATCGTCTCCTCGCCGGAGCACGCGGACAGCGCCTGGCGTCCGGTCAGCGCAACGGTCGCGCCGACCGGGTTCATGCCCTTCTGGAAGTCCTCGCTCTGGACGAGGTGGGCGGAGCCGAGTCCGGGCGCGGCGACCGCAGCCGGGCGGGCGGCGTTGTGCGCGGCCCCGTCGGCGGTGGCCGACTGGGTGCCGACGACGCTGGCCGTGATCAGCGCGGCGGCGAAGCAGGCCGCGGCGGCGACCCGGTTGCGGCGGACGGACTTCTGGACGGTCTGGTTCTCGGTCATCTGGTCCCCCTACTGGTCGGGACGCCTGCTGCGTCCTCGTACAACCGGGGAGATGCCGCCGCTGAAGGGAAAGTTGGAGCCCTGACCGGCTGTTTCACAGCTGTGACAGAGCGGTCCTGACGACGCGGTCCATCGCGGCCGTGCCCAGGCAGGCGTGGACCTCCAGCACTCCGTAGTGGTTGCCGCTGCGCAGCACGGCGATGCCGCCGCAGGGCTCCTTGCCCTCGGGCGCACTGCCGGTGGTGTTGAGCGATCCCTGGTAGACGCCCATCCAGCGCGCGGTGACGTCCGGGGCGAGCTGCAGCGTCGTGGTCTTTCCGTAGACCCAGTGCCCTGGCGCTTGCTCCTGGCAGGGCACCTCCTCCAGCAGCAGGCGTTCGCTGTAGTTCTGCGCCAGGGAAGGGCTCCGGGCGTCGGCGGCGACCTCGCGGGCGACCTGGCCGCCGCTGTCGGCGGCCACTGTGGGGTCGTCCGGGCTGGTGCGGGGGCTGGTCATCAGTCCGCGGAAGTGGGCACCGGGCCCGCCCAGGGTCTGACTGAGGGTCTTCTCGCCGGCGCAGGCCGCGTTGGCGTAAGACCCGTCGCCGTACCGGTCGGTGACGTGGATCTGCCCGATGCCGAGGTCCGGGCCGAACGCCGCGGGTCCCAGAAGGTTCGCGGTCGTCACCGGCCCGGTCGCACCGGTCGCACCGGTCGCACCGGTCGCACCGGTCGGCGAGGCGGAGCCGGAGCCGGAGGCCGAGGACGCGGGCGTCGGGACGGACCCGCCGGGCGTCGCGGGAGCGGACGCGCCCTGGGACGCCCCGTCGGCCGCGGCACCCGACCGCGCTGCCGGGTGCGCGGTAGCGCCGGGGGGCGGTGGCAGGACGAACCGGCCGGCCGCCAGCCCGAGCGCGGCGGCTGCCACCAGGGCGGCGACGGCGGACCGGGGCCGGATGACGACGTGGCCGCCGCCCGCCGCGGGACCCCCGTTCACAGACCGGTGACCAGACGCTCGCGCATGAAGCGGCGGGCCTGGTGGATACGGTCCTTGACCGTGCCCAACGGGGCGTCCAGTGCCTCGGCCACCTGAACGTAGGTCAGGTCGCCCAGGTCGCGCAGTACGAAGGACTCCACCAGGGTGGGGTGCTGCTGCTCCAGCGCGGCCAGCGCCTCCATCAGGTCGAGCCGGGTCCCGGCGATGACGCTGGTGGTGCGCGGGTCGACGGACTCGGGGAGGTCGGCGTGGCTGTCCTCGGCGCGCCGGCGCATCGAGCGGTAGGTGGACCGGGCGGCGTTCGAGGCGATCACCGTCACCCAGCCCAGGAAGGAGCCGTGGCCGCCGTACTCGCGCAGGTGCGTGCTGATGGACAGTAGCGCGTCCTGCGCGGCCTCCTCCGCATCGGTGTGGTGGGGCAGGAAGCGCGAGCAGCGACGCAGCACCACCGGCCGCAGCTTGGCCAGCAGGTACTCCATCGACCCCAGGTCCCCCGCCTGAGCAGCCGCCACGAGCCGTTCCAGCTCACCTTCCTCGAACACCCGGATCCCCCCCGATTCGTCCCGCCTGGCATCCCGCCCGTCGAACGGGAGTTCCGCACTCCCCCCGACTCCGGCAGAATGCTGCCACATGCACAAGCTCGGCCGTTACCTCCTCCTGGAGCGGCTCGGAGCCGGCTCCTTCGCGACGGTCTGGAAGGCCTACGATCCGGAGCTCGACACCGAGGTCGCGGTGAAGGTGCTGGCCGAGAACTGGGCCGCCAACGCCGATGTGCGCGAGCGGTTCCTGACGGAGGCCAGGCTGCTGCGCCGGATCGCCGACCCGCGGGTGGTCCGGGTGCACGACGTCGGGGTGCAGGAGGACCGGCCCTACTTCGTCATGGACTACGTACGCGGCGGCACCCTGGCGGACCGGGTCGGGCAGTGCGACCCGCAGGAGGCGCTGCGGCTGGCCGCGGAGGCGGGCTACGCGGTCCAGGTCCTGCACGAGGCGGGCGTGGTGCACCGCGACGTCAAGCCGTCCAACCTTCTGCTCGCCACCGGCCCTGCGCCCGCCGCGGTGCTGGTGGCGGATCTGGGCAGCGCGAAGCACCTGGCCGACGCATCCGGGCTGACGGTGACCACGGGCACGCCCGCGTACATGGCACCGGAACAGGCCTTCCAGACCGGCGGGATCGACGGGAGAGCCGACGTGTACGCGTTGGCCGTCGTGGCCTACGAACTGCTGACCGGGCAGAAGCCGTTCGGCCCCGGCGGACGCGCCACAGCCCTGATGACCGACCAGCCGACCGCCTCGACGCTGCCGGCGCTCCCCGCCGGAGCGGAGCTCCCACCGAACGTCGCCCTGCTGCTACGAACCGCGATGTCCGTCGAGCCGACGGACCGACCGCCGACCGCCCAGGCCTTCGCAGACGCGCTGCTGGCTCCGGTCCCGCAGTCCCAGCCCGAAGGAGAGGGCCCAGGAACTGTCCGGGAAGGCCCCGGGTGGCTGACCCCGCGCGCGGTCTGTCTGGCGTCGGGCACAGTGTTCACGGCGACGACCCTGCTGAGCTGGCTGCAGCGTTGAATCCGACGGGGAGCCGGTTCGCACCGGCGGTCGTGTCCTGGAGAGGGATCCGGCCGCAAACGCGTGAAGGATCCCGGTCCTCCTCGTCACCGGACGGGCGGACCGAAGCGCGCTTCGCAGAACATGCTCGATCTCCGTGCGTTCCAGGGGGTCGGGCCAGTCGACGGCGAACACCGGGTACTCGATCCGCCAGGTGAACAGATCCGGCAGGAACTGGGTGAGCGGCCCCCGATAGTGCCTCGTCAAGTCAGCGGGCGCTGGCCGCTGACGGCTACCGTAGGGTCGGCTCCATGCGACTGAGCACGGTGATCCTCCCCATCCACCGGTGGAGCGAAGGACAGAAGATCTGGCGGCGGGCCGAGGACCTCGGGTTCCATGCCGCGTACACGTATGACCACCTGTCGTGGCGGTCGTTCCGGGACGAGCCGTGGTTCGGGGCGGTGCCGACGCTGACGGCGGCGGCCACCGCGACCGAGCGGATCCGCCTCGGCACGCTGGTCACTTCACCGAACTTCCGGCACCCGGTGACGCTGGCCAAGGAGCTGGTGTCGGTGGACGACGTGTCCGGCGGGCGGCTGACCGTCGGGATCGGGGCCGGCGGGATCGGCTTCGACGCCACGGCGATGGGGCAGGAGCCGTGGTCGCCCAAGGAGCGGGCGGACCGGTTCGGGGAGTTCCTGCCGCTGCTCGACCGGCTGCTGACCCAGGACGCCACCACCGAGCAGGGCACGTACTACTCGGCGGTCGAGGCGCGGAACATCCCCGGCTGCGTACAGCGCCCCCGGGTGCCGTTCTACGTCGCCGCCGCCGGCCCGCGCGGTATGCGGCTGGCCGCGGAGTACGGCCAGGGCTGGGTGACGTACGGCGACCCGAAGGGTCCGGCGGACGTACCGGTCGAGCAGGCGCCGGCCGTCGTCGCCGCGCAGCTGGCGAAGCTCGCGGCCGCTTGCGAGGCGCGCGGGCGGGACGTCGCCGAGCTGGAGAAGGTGCTGCTCCAGGGCTCGACGGCGGAGAGGCCGCTCGCCTCGGTCGACGCCTTCGTCGACTGGGCGGGCACCTACCGGGAGTTGGGGATCACCGAGCTGGTGGTCCACTGGCCCGTCCCCGACTCGATCTTCGCGAACGACCTCGCGGTCTTCGAGCGGATCGCCACCGAGGGGCTGGCCCAGCTGGGCTGACCGGGCGGCGGCCGGGGTGGCGGCCAGGGCGGCGGGGCTCGGGGGTGAGCGGCGTGCGCGGCTGTCCGGGGCGGCCGGTACTCTGTGCGATCGCCAGCAGTGATCTGATCATGCATCACAGGGGGAACACCGCGATGACTCATCGCCGAATGCTCACCGCCGCCATCGCCGCCGCCGCCGCGGTGGTCGGGCTTGCCGCGTGCGGGCCCGACAACTCGTCGGAGTCGGCCGCGCCCGCCAGCACGGCTGCCGTGGCCGCCACCGGTGGCGCCTCGGCCGCGCCGTCGGGCGCGCCCACCACCACGCCGGGCAAGGCCTCCAAGGCGCCGTCCAAGGCGCCGACGAAGGCGGGCTCGGGCACCCCGGGTACGGACGGTGAGCCCGAGCAGTTCTGCGACGCGGCGGCGCTGCCCGCCGGGCACAAGATCGTCTTCCCGAGCAAGGCCACCGCGACCGGCATGTCCGCCAAGGACAGCGAGCCGCGCTGCGGCGTGAACGACGTCATGTTCGCGCCCGTCGGTGCCGACAAGGCCTATCAGTTCGCAGCGGGCGTCAAGGCGCAGCTGCGGTCGGTGATGGTCCCGCCGAAGGACGTCAACGCCGCCGAGCTCGCCACCCACATCACCGAGTGTGTGGCCCACAAGGAGAAGCCCGGTTACCCGTGCACCGACGGGGACTACGAGATCACCGTGGACGCCGCGGGCAAGATCACCGAGATCCTGGAGCGCCCGCACTCCTGATCCGGCGCCGCGGCCGGGGCGGCCCGAGCAACGCAACCGGCGGGCCCGCGGGCCCGCCAGTTGCGGTTCGATCACGGGTGTCCGATTGGTTGCTCATTGCGTCGACTGTCGGGGTTAAGTCCTTTGTCAATCAGCCGGGTTCACTCTCATACTTTCAGCTGAACGCGTTTGCAGTAGGCCTGGATGGCCTTCGGGGGTGGCTCGGTTCGGGCTCGTGCGCGGCATCTTCTTCTGCTGGGGGATCTCCTTGTCCGCGCCCGAGAACGCGTCGTCCGTCGACCTGCCCGTACCTGACGCCGCGCCGGTCGAAGCCGTGGCCGTCGAGCCTGCCGTACCTGCCGTACCTGCCGTACCCGCTGCGCCTCGTTGGGTGCCCCGGGCGCTGGGGGTGGCGCTGGCCACCGTCGGGCTGCTCGCCGTCACCGCGACCAGCGCGGCCGTGACGGTCGCGGTCGGCAAGCCGGACGGCCGTTCGGCGGTCGCCGGCGCCGCTGTGCCCGCGGCCTCCGCCACGGGCCAGAGCGCGGCCGCCTCGCCGACCCCGGTGCAGACGCCCACGCCCACCCCGGCGCCCACCCCGTCCGCCACCGCGACCCCGACGCCCAGGCCGACCAGCACCGTGCACGGCACCGTCAACGGCGGTACGCACGGCGGCGACCTGCGGTACTTCTTCGTGCCGGTCCCCGAGGGCGGCGAGTCCTATGGCAGGCCGGAGGGCTCCGAGCTGACGGACGAGGAGATGGCCGACGAGTACGGCGGCCAGAAGGACATGGCCGAGATCCTGGCCTCGTACGGGTTCAAGGAGGCCGTCGAGCGCGTCTACCGGACGCGCGACGGCAAGGCGGAAGTCACCATCCGCCTGATGCGTTTCTCCTCGGCGGCCATGGCCGAGGAGTTCACCAAGAACGACACCATGAAGAGCGGCGAGGCCTTCGACATCGACGGCGACGAGAACGCCCGCGGCTTCCTGTTCAAGCCCAAGCAGCCGGGCTACACCGGCTCGATGGTGGGACTCGCGGTGCAGGGCGACGTCGAGTTCCAGGTCGTCATCGACGTGAAGGGCACGCCCGACCGGGCGCTGCTCGCCGATGTGGTCAAGCGTCAGCGTGAGCGCCTGTCCTCCGGCGGCTGAGTCGCCCGCTCTCCTCCCACTCTCTGGAGCAACACCGTGAGCACCGAGTTCGTGGAGCCGTCGGCCGCCGACGCGCCTCCGCCGCCTCTCCCCGCCGGTCCGCAGGCAGATCCGCCGGCCGGCCCGGCGGCAGCAGAACCGTGGGCGTCACCGGCGTCACCGGCGTCACCCGCGTCACCCGCGTCACCCGCGCCGGTCGAGCCTGCTGATCCATTCGCGCTGCCCCAGCCGCCGGCGCCTGCCGAGCACTACGCCGAGCAGCCGGCCGAGGCGCCCGCCCGCCGGCCGCGCAAGCCGCGCCCGGTGCTGCTGCTGGTCTCCGCGCTGGTGGTCGGCACGCTGCTGGGCGGCGGCATCGGGTACGCGATCCAGGCGAACCGCCCGCCCACGCCGCTGCCGCCCCTCCAGGTCGCGCTGCCCACCTACCCGGCTGCCCGGCTGGACGCCCGGGCCGCCGCCTCGGCCGCGCCCGAGCCGCTCAGCCTCGACGGCGACCTTCGCAAGCTGGTGCTGAGCCGCCCCGACGGCACGGAGCCCTGGGCCGACTACCCCGACGTCCCGTCGTGGATGACCGTCGGTGACCTCGCCGACCACAAGACCTCGGCCAAGACCGTGTTCAAGATGCTCAACCAGCAGGGCCTGCGCCGAGCGGCGGAGGTCGACTGGAAGAAGGGCGACACGAGGTACCGGATCTCCCTGATCCAGTTCGGGCCGGACCGGGCCGAGTCGGCGGTGGAGTGGGCGATGAATTCGCTGGACGCGGGGAGCACCGCCTTCACGGGCGGGGTGAACGGCGGCTACCAGGTCGAGGACAAGCAGCAGGTCTGGGGCGGCACCACTGACAAGTACTACTACGGCTACGCCGTCGCGCGACGCGGCACCGTGGTGATGGAGATCGAGATCTTCGCACCGCAGAAGGTGGACGCCACCGAACTCAGAGATCTCGCCAAGCGGCAGTGGGAGCGGCTGATATGAGCGACAGCACCTCGGCCCCGGCGCAGCTCGCGCAGCCCGCGGTGGCCGATCCGGCCCCCGCCGTTGCGGCGCAGGCCCCGCAGGTCCCGCAGGCCGCATCGGCCTCAGAGCTCCCGCAGCTCCCGCAGCCTCCGGCAGTACCCGCCCCCGTCCGTCGCCGCCTCCTGCGCGCCACCGCCGCGACCGTGGCCGCCGCGCTGGTCGGCGTGGGCATCGGCGTGGGCATCATCAAGGTGGAGTACGGGGACGACGCCCCGGCGGCTGTCGCCGGCGCTCCCGCCACGGCCTCCCCCGCCACGACCGCCACTCCCGGCCCGGTCTTCGGCGCCAAGTCCAACGGCAATCACTTCGGTTCGCTGCGCGACCTGCTGCTCCCCGTGCCGTACGGCTACGCCCTCGGCCCGGACCACGGACTCGACGGCAACGACGCCGAGCTGACGTCCGACCAGCTCGCGGCGGAGATCGACGCGGATCTCGCCGACGTGCCCAAGGACAAGCGCGAGCAGTTCCGGGCGTACTGGCAGGGCCTGCACGTCAAGGCCACCGGCGTGCGGTCGCTGGTGAGCGGCAGCTACGACGTGGTCGTGCAGCTGAGGCTCAGCCAGTTCAACCAGCAGGAGGTGCAGAGGTCGAGCGACCTCACCGCGCTCTTCGCCGACGTGTACCGGCTGGGCCCGGAGATCCCCGGCCACCCCGAGGCGCACTGCTACCTGCCGCCCGCTCCGCCCGGCGAGGAGATCGACCACATGGAGTGCGCGGCGGCCGAGGGCGACCTCCTGGCCCTGATGAGCGTCGAGGGCCTGGCACCGCTGCCCAAGGACAAGCTCGTCACTCTCTTCACCCAGCAGCTCGACCGGCTCGCCCGCCCTGGAGCGTCAGTATGACCGACAGCGTCAGCCCGGCGGACGGCACCGGCACCGCCGCCCCCGCCGCCTCCATCGTCACCGGCACCTCCGCCATCGGCGACGGGACGGCGCCCATCGGCGCTCCGGAGGCCCCGGAGGTCCTGACCGCCCCGACCGCGCCACCCGGGACGGCCGACGGCACGCCGGAGGCACCCGGCAGCGCGGACGGCACAGACGGTACGGACCGCACAGACGGCACGGAGCGCGCGGACGGGACGTCCGACGACACAGTCGCGCCCGCGCCCGAGAGCGAGGAGCAGCGCGCGGAGCGCCGCGCGCGCGCCCGGCGCCGGTGGCTCGCTGCCGCGCGCTGGAGCGCGGCGGTGCTGGTCCTCGGGCTCACCGGGACGGCGGCCGCGATCGGGGTGACCACCCCGGACCGCACCGACCTTCCGGGCCTCGCGACGAAGGGCGACGGCCGCTACACCTACCCGCAGCTCGTCCTGCCGCCGTTGCCGCCGCTGCCGTCGGGCCGGAGCACCCCGGGCCCGCAGGACGCCCGGCACACGGCCGACCTGCGGCTGCTGCTGCTCCCCGTCCCCAAGGAGGCGGGCGGTTCGCTGACCCCGCTGTCCTTCGCGGTACCCACGGCGTCCGGACCGGCATCCCCGTCCGGTTCCACGTCCCCGTCCCCGTCCGCCTCCGCCTCCGGAAGCGCCACGCCGACACCCACGGCCACGTTCTCCCCGTCCCTGTCCCCGTCCCCGTCGTCGTCGTCAGTGACGTCGGCGCCGGCCGCGTCGCCCAGCCCCTCGGGCGCGCCCGGCCCCGCCGCCTGGGTGCGGTGCGAGGACGTGGCGGCCGAGCAGCGCGACCCCGCGACACTGCTCAGCTCGCTGGCCGAGAACGCCTGCCGGTCCGCCACCGTCCGGGAGTGGACGGCGCAGGACGGTACGCGGACGCAGATCCGGTTGCTCGGGTTCGGCTCCTCCACCGAGGGCCGCGAGGTGTTCGGCCTGCTGCGCGCCAGCGGTGCGCCGAAGGACCTGGACGGCCTGAACACCGTGTCGGACAAGGACTACGCCGGCGTCCCCGGTGTCCGGCTCTCCCTGCGCGCGAACGGCGAAGGCGGCGCTGACTCCCGGGCGACCGCCCGGGTCGGCTACCTCCACGCGGGCGACGTCGTGGGTGTCATCGTGATGACCAACCCCGGCGGTGTCCCCGCCCAGGCGTTCCGCCAGGCGGTCACCCTCCAGTCCGACCTGCTCGCCGGAGCCTCCGGACCCTCCTGAGCCCCCGGGAGCCCGGGAGCCCTGAGCCCCCGATCCCGGGGCCGTGGTCGACGGCTACTTCAGCGTCACCGGCCCGCCGGGCAGTTCGGTGGTGCTGGTGCACCCGAGGGTGCCGTTCTGGACGGCCCGGCGGGTGACGGCCACGGTCAGTTCGGCCAGCAGCTCCGGCCGGGTCGATGGGCCCGGCTTCGGTACGACGGCCCGGGCGCTGTAGTAGAAGTGGGTGTCTCCGCCCGGTCCGCCCGGCGGGGTCACGCAGTCGAAGGACAGGACGGCGACGCGGGTGTCCGCCCAGCCGCCGCCGGCCACCGCGAAGGCGCGCCCGTGGGCGAACGGGCGGACGTCGTCGTCGCGCCGCTCCGCCTTGCGCTCACCGCTGATCGTCACGTTCAGGGACGTGTGTGACGCGGTGCTCACGCTGCAACTGAAGCGGCTCGCGATGGGGGTCGAGTCGCTGAAGGCGTCGGTGGGGGAGTACTCGGAGTTCACCCAGGCCCGGTGGGTGCCGGTGAGCGCCCGGCGTACGGCGTCGTCGTCCAGCACGCCCCGGCACTCGCCGTGCGAGAGGTCCAGCGCGGGCAGGCGGGACTCGGCGCCGCCGAGGTGGCGGTGCCAGCCGAACAGCCCGCCGCCGAGCAGGGCGAGGAAGGCGACGGCCAGGCATGCGGAGCGCAGCCTGCGGCGACGGTTCGCCGTCACTGGCAGACCTCCTTCTGCTGGCGGCCGGTCAGGACGGCCTTGGCGATGGTCGCGAAGTCGTCCCGGGCGGACTCCGCCGGACGGTCCACGGTGCCGTCGCCGGTGATCTCCACCAGCAGGCTCTGGGAGAAGCTGCTCCGGCCGATGCAGTAGTTCGTGACGACTGCGCCCCCGGCCCACGCCAGCGAGTCCGCGCCCACGCCGATGCTGCGCGCCCCCGGTTGCTTCGCTGCGCCCGCGGGCATCTCGGGCAGCTGCTCCCAGCCGGACAGGCGTACGGTCAGGGCGGTGCGGCCGTCGATCCGGATCGTGCAGGTCAGCTGCTTCTTCGGGCCCTTGCCGTGCTGGAAGGAGTTCGCGCGGTCCTCCACGTCCTGGGTGCCCCTGGGCAGCAGTCGTCCGAGCGGGGTACCGGGGTCGGTGGGCAGGCTGCAGAGCTGCTTGGCGCGGCCGGGTTGCTCCGGCTCGGTGCTGTTCAGCCAGTCGGCGGTGCCCAGCGCCACGGTGACCGCGACGGCCAGGCCCGCGCCGGCCGGGACCAGCCACCGTCGCCGCCGCCGGCCGCCTTCGCCGACGTCCCCGCCCTCGCTGCCGGTACCCGTGTCCGTGTCCGTGTGCGCGTCCGCTACCGGCGCCGCCGGCCCGCGTTCGGCCAGCGCCTCATGATCGGCCAATCTGACCACCCCCCTGCCGGGCTCCCGCCCCGCACCCCGTCCGTTCAGACCGGCACCAGGTTATAGCCCGCCCGGCCACCCGCCGTGGCCTGGGGGCCGAGGGCCGGGGCGGCGGGGGAGCCGGGGTGGCCGCGATGGCCCGGGCGCGCCGTCCCCTAGGGGAGGATGATCCGCCGTCATACCGGAGCATCATGGAAGGCTCGTCAATCCAGCCCATATCCCGCGCCGCCGCCGAGGGCTAGGTTGGGCGACGTGTCCACTGTCATCAAGACGGACGGCCTCACCAAGAGGTTCCCCCGGGTCACCGCTCTCGACCGGCTCACCCTCGAGGTGCAGCCCGGGGTGGTCGGCCTGGTCGGGGCGAACGGCGCGGGCAAGTCCACACTCATCAAGATCCTGCTCGGGCTGGCCCCGGCCACCTCGGGCACCGGCCAGGTCCTTGGGCGGGACATCGCGACCGAGGGCTCGGCGATCCGCGAGCTGGTCGGCTACATGCCCGAGCACGACTGCCTCCCACCCGACGTCTCCGCCACCGAGTTCGTGGTGCACATGGCCCGGATGGCGGGCCTGCCCGCCGCCGCGGCCCGCGAGCGGACCGCCGACACGCTGCGCCACGTCGGCCTGTACGAGGAGCGCTACCGCCCGATGGGCGGCTACTCCACGGGCATGAAGCAGCGGGTCAAGCTCGCCCAGGCGCTCGTCCACGACCCCAGGCTGGTGCTGCTGGACGAGCCGACGAACGGCCTCGACCCGGTCGGCCGGGACGACATGCTCGGGCTGATCCGCCGGGTGCACACCGACTTCGGCATCTCCGTCCTGGTCACCACCCACCTGCTGGGCGAACTGGAGCGGACCTGCGACCACCTGGTGGTCATCGACGGCGGCCGCCTGCTGCGTTCCTCCTCCACGGCCTCGTTCACCGAGGTCACCCAGCTGCTGGCGGTCGAGGTGACGGACCATCCGGACGACGCGGCCCTGGACGCGCCGGCCGCCGTCGGCGAGCGGCTCACCGCCGCCGGGCTGACGGTGAGGCCGGACGGTTCCCGGGTGCTGCTCGTGGAGATCGCGGACGACGACACCTACGACACGGTCCGCGACACCGTCGCCGACCTGGGCCTCGGCCTGGTCCGGCTGGAGCAGCGCAGGCACCGGGTCGCCGAGATCTTCACCGAGGACGCCCACGGCTCCGAGGACGTAACCGAGGGAGGTACCGCACATGTCGCAGCCTCCTGAGGCCAGGACCGAAACCACGGCCATGACCACGGCAGGGGCCTGGAGCACGCCCGGGGCGGGGGCGAGGACGCCCGACACCGGCGTCATCCACGACATCGGCTATCGCGGCTACACCGGCCCCCGGCTGGGCCGCGGCTACGCGACCCGCTCCCTGTTCGTGCAGAGCCTGCGCGCCGCCTTCGGCCTCGGCCGCTCCGGCAAGTCCAAGGTGTTGCCGATGCTGGGCCTGGCGGCGGTCGGGCTGCCCGCGCTGGTGATCGTCGCCTTCGCGATCCTGCAGGGTTCGACGGAGCTGCCGCTGGACTACCCGACCTACCCGAGCTCGTTCGGGCTGGTCATCGAGATCTTCCTGGCGGCCCAGGCGCCGGTGCTGATGTCCCGGGACCTGCGGCACAACACCGTGCCGCTCTACTTCTCCCGGCCCATCACCCGCGGCGACTACGTCCGCGCCAAGTTCGCCGCGATGACCGCCGCCATGCTGCTGCTGATGGTCACCCCGCTGGTGGTGCTCTACCTGGGCGCGGTGCTCGGCGGCATGTCCTTCGGCCACAACACCGTCCACCTGCTGTACGGGCTGGCGGCGTCGCTGCTGTACGCGCTGGTGCTGTCCGCGATCGGCCTGCTGGTCGCCGCGAGCACTCCGCGCCGCGGCTTCGGGGTCGCGACCATCATGGGCCTGCTGGTGGTCAGCAACGTCATCGCCCTGATCATCTACGGACTCAGCGGCGGTCTGGACGTCGGCTCCTCGACGGACGCGGGGAACTGGGCCGCGCTGCTCTCGCCCGGCCTGCTGGTCGACGGCCTGGTCACCGAGGTGTTCGGCCTGCGGCACAACTCCGGGACGATGCACGCCCCGGGGGCGCTGGGCATCGTGGTCTTCGCCGCCGAGGCCGCCCTGCTGGTCGCCGGGTCGTACTGGCTGCTCAACCGCCGCTACCGGAACATCTGAGAGGGCGTCATGGCCACCATCACCATCGACAAGGTCTCCCGCTGGTTCGGCAACGTCGTCGCGGTGAACGACATCAGCATGGCCATCGGCCCCGGCGTCACCGGCCTGCTCGGGCCCAACGGCGCGGGCAAGTCGACCCTCATCCACATGATGAGCGGCTTCCTGGCGCCCTCCACGGGGGACGTCCTGCTGGACGGCGCCCGGATCTGGCGCAACCAGGAGGCGTACCGGCAGATCGGCCTCGTCCCGGAGCGGGAGTCGATGTACGACTACCTGAGCGGCTGGGAGTTCGTGCTGGCCAACGCCGAGCTGCACGGCCTGCCCGACCCGGGCGCCGCCGCGAAGCGGGCGCTGGCCCTGGTCGAGATGGAGTACGCCCAGGAGCGGCGCACCGGCACCTACTCCAAGGGCATGAAGCAGCGCGTCAAGATGGCCTCCGCCCTCGTCCACGACCCGGCGGTGCTGCTGCTCGACGAGCCGTTCAACGGTATGGACCCGCGCCAGCGGCTCCAGCTGATGGAACTGCTGCGGCGCTTCGGCTCGGACGGCCGGACGGTGCTGTTCTCCTCGCACATCCTGGAGGAGGTCGAGCAGCTGGCCCGGCACATCGAGGTCGTGGTGGCCGGGCGGCACGCCGCCTCCGGCGACTTCCGCCGGATCCGCCGGCTGATGACCGACCGCCCGCACCGCTACCTGGTCCGCTCCAGCGACGACCGCCGGCTCGCCGCGGCGCTGATCGCCGACGGCTCCACGGCCGGTATCGAGCTGGACGCGAAGGAACAGGCGCTGCGCGTCCAGGCGGTCAACTTCCAGGGCTTCACCACCCTGCTGCCGCGGGTCGCCAAGGACGCCGGCATTCGGCTGTACACCGTCTCCCCGGCGGACGAGTCGTTGGAGAGCGTCTTCTCCTACCTCGTCTCCTCCTGACCGATCACGCCCGACCGGATTCCCGCCCCGCTGCCGGCTCCCGCTCCGCTGCCGACTCACCTTCCGTCGACGGCTCCCGCCAGTCCCGGTCACCGAAAGAAGGCCGATTACCGTGAACCCGACCGTCGCCAGGCTGACCGTACGCGGCCTGCTGGGCCGCCGGCGCGGCGTCCTGCTGCTGGTCGTCCCCGCGTTGCTGCTGGTGATCTCCGCGATCGCCGCCGGCTCCGACGGTGACAAGCACGACCTGACCGTCAAGATCCTCGGGCAGCTGTCGCTCGGCACGCTGGTGCCGATCCTCGGTCTGGTCGTCGGCACCGGGGCGATCGCCACCGAGATCGACGACGGCTCGATCGTCTACCTGCTCGCGAAGCCGCTGCCCCGGTGGAAGATCATCACTACCAAGCTGCTGGTGGCCATCGGCACCACCTGGGCGATCGCCGGCATCCCGACCTTCGTCGCGGGCCTGATCCTCTACGGGACGAAGGACGACCTGGCACTCGGCTTCACCGTCGGCACCCTGGTCGCCGGCGCCGCGTACAGCGCGCTGTTCCTACTGCTCGGCGTGGTCACCCGGCACGCGGTGGTGGCGGGCCTGGCGTACGCGCTGATCTGGGAGAGCCTGATCGGCAACTTCGTCCAGGGCGCCAGGACGCTGAGTGTGCAGCAGTGGGGTCTGTCGGTGGCCCGGGCGGTGGCCGGGGACGGCGTCCTGACGGCGGATGTGGCGCTCGGCGCGGCCGTGCCGCTGCTGGTCGTCGTCATCGTCGCGGCCACCGTGCTGGCCTCGGTCAAGCTGGGCGGGCTGACCCTGGCCTCCGAGGAGTAGCCGGGCCCCCGCGACCTCCGTGCGGGGCCCGTCCGGGTCAGAGGGTGCGGCCTCGGCCCGCGCCCCAGCCGGCGGCGGCGGCCACCAGAGCCAGGGCCAGCGCCAGCACCAGGGTCAGCGTCCAGCCGCCGGTCAGCTGGCGCAGTGCCCCGGCGCCGACCGGGCCGGCGGCGGCGACCAGATAGCCGACGGCCTGGCTCATCCCGCCCAGCTGGGCGGCGCCCGCCGCGCTGCTCGTACGCAGCACGATGAACGCCAGGGCCAGGCCCAGCGAACCGCCCTGGGCGAGGCCCAGCACGGCGGCCGCGATCCAGGCGCCCGGTACGGGCGAGAGCAGCAGGACGGCGATGCCCACCGCGTTGAGCCCCGCCATGGCGACGGCGAGGCCGCGCTGACGGGTCATCCGGCCGGCCGCGAGCGGCACCAGGAAGGCGCCGGCGACCTGGACCAGGTTGCTGAACGCGAAGACCAGGCCCGCCTGCCCGCGGTCCATGCCGTGCTCGGCCAGGATGGTCGGCAGCCAGGCGACCATCGTGTAGACCAGCAGCGACGAGATGCCCATGAAGGCGCTGATCTGCCAGGCCAGCGGCGAGCGCCAGATCCCCTCGATGGCCCGTCCGGCGGGCGCGGTGGTCGCCGCGGGCGCCGCGGGGCCGGCCGGGGTGGCGACGGCCGCCGGCTGCTGCCGGGAGCGGAGCACCTGCGGCAGCCAGGCGACGGCCGCGACCAGCGCGAGCGCCGACCACGCGCCGAGCGAGGTCTGCCAGCCGCCGCCGAGCGCCTTCTCCAGCGGGACGGACACGCCCGCGGCGAGGGTCGCGCCGACCAGCATGGTGGTCGAGTAGACGCCGGTCATGGTGGCGGCCCGGCCGGGGAACTCGCGCTTGACCAGCCCGGGCATCGAGACGTTCAGGACGGCGATCGCGACGCCGATCACCATGCACCCGCCGTACAGTGCGACGACCGAGGGCAGCACCCGCAGCAGCACGCCGGCGCCGAGCAGCAGCACCGCGCCGAGCACCACCCGCTCGGTGCCGAAGCGCCGGGTCAGCCGGGGGGTGAGCGGTGCGCCCAGGCCCTGGAACAGCACCGGGACGGTGGTGATCAGGCCGCTCGCGGTGGCGGAGAGGCCGAAGGTGTGCTGCACCTCGCCGACCATCGGCGAGATCGCGGCCAGGCAGGCGCGCATGTTGAGCGCGACCAGGACGATGCCGGTGAGCAGCAGCGCGGGGTGCGCGAGCCGCGAGCGGACCGGGAGCGGGGACTGGGTGACCAGCGGCTGCCGGGCACGGGTGACTGCCATGGTGACGTGCTGCTCTTTCTGGAAGCGGAGGGCGGGGAGGCGGGCGCGGTGTGGGTGCGCGCCGTCACTTCCGCGCGGCGATGGCGGCGAGGAGCTGCTCGACGGCCGCGGTCGGCTCGGCGAGCAGCTCGCGACACGCGGTCTCGGCCCGGTCCGGGTCGCCGCTCTCGATCGCGTCCACCAGTGCCTCGTGGGTGGCCATCACCACCTCGGGCATCTCCTGGTCGCCGAAGGCCGTCCGCATGGACTCCTGCACGGACGCGCCGAAGTAGCGGTACACCTCGGTCAGCGCCGGGTTGTGCGCGGCCTCGACGACGGCGGTGTGGAACTCCAGGTCGTGCTCGACGGTCGCCTCGCGGCCGGCCCGGTCGGGGTGCGCCGCCATGACCTCGGCCTCGCGGGCCAGCGCGGTGCGCATCCGCGAGATGTCCTCGGGGGTGTGCCGCAGCGCCGCCAGCCGGGCGGCCTCGGCCTCCAGGGCGGCCCGGACCTCCAGCACGTCCCGTACGCCGGAGCGCTGGACGCCGCGCAGCACGGAGGCCGGGTCGCTGGTGCTGCGGACGAAGGTGCCCTCGCCCTGCCGGGAGACCAGCATCCCGGCGTGCACCAGCACCCGGATCGCCTCCCGGACGGTGTTGCGCCCGACCTTGAGCCGCTCGGCGAGCTCGTGCTCGGTCGGGATCCGGGACCCGACCGGCCAGGCACCGGCGGCCAGCTGCTCGCGCAGCTGCTCGATGGTGGCGTCGACGAGGGAGCGCCGCCCGGCGGCCTGCAGACTGTCGTTCCCGCTGGTCACAGTGGCTCTCCTTCGCTCGCGCCAGTTGTCCTACAACCTCTTGCCCGGTCATCCTACAACTAGCCCGGGGGCTGTCTCCGCGCCGGCTCGCCGCACTCGCCGGGCCGGGCGTACCCGGCGGTGGCGGCCGATCCGGACCAGGCGGCGCCGGAGGCGGGTCCCGCGCCACCCCGGGCCGGGCGTACTCGCGTTCCGGGGAGGCGCCCTTCGGGGGCGCCGGTGGGATCGGCGCCGCCCGCGTGGGCATCCCGGCCGGCTGGGCATTCGTCGGTTCCCCGTCGTAGGCGGACAGTTCGTGCTTGACCTCCCTGGCCGACCGGGTGAGGCTGCTGCTCCCACAGTCGAGAGGCTTCACGGATGTTCAGGTCAGCAGCGGCCGCCACGGCAACCGGAACCGGACCTCCTGCCGGCAACGATCCGTCCGACCTCCACGACGGTGCGCACTCGGTTCAACCGGCTGAACCGGCTGAACCGGCCATCGAGCTCATCGGAGCGAGCCGGGTCTTTCCCGGCGCAGTGGCCGTTCACGCGCTGCGTCCGACCGACCTGACCGTTCAGCAGGGCGAGTTCATCGCGGTCGTGGGCCCGTCCGGCTCCGGAAAGTCCACGCTGCTGAACCTGCTGGGGCTGCTGGACCGCCCGTCGGGCGGTGTGTACCGGCTGGGCGGCGTCGACGTGGCCTCCCTCAAGGAACGCGAACGCGCGGCCCTGCGCGGAAGCCGGATCGGCTTCGTCTTCCAGTCGTTCCACCTGCTCCCCCATCGGAGCGCCGTGGAGAACGTCGTGCTGGCGCAGTTGTACGTCACCCGTGACCGGGCCGAACGGATGGCCCGTGCGGAGGAGGTACTGCACCGGGTCGGGCTCTCGCATCGTCTCCATGCCCTGCCCCCGACCATGTCGGGGGGCGAGCGGCAACGCGTGGCCATCGCGAGGGCGCTGGTCAACCGGCCGGCTCTGCTGCTCTGCGACGAACCCACCGGCAATCTCGACGCCCGGACCTCGGATCTGATCATGGAGCTCTTCGAGCAGCTCCATGCCTCCGGTCAGACGATCGTGGTGATCACCCACGACCACGCGGTCGCCGAGCGGGCCCAGCGAACGGTGACCATCCTGGACGGGCGCCTGCTCGACCACGAAGAGGCGGCGTGGTGAAGGCCTGCGCACCCACCACCGCGCGCTCCGCCCGGCCTGCCGGCAGGGGCGGCGGCCGGTGGCGGCCCGGGCACTTGCCCGGTGTCGGAGTGCGGGGCGATAGTTGCCAGTTCGGAGGGTCCGTCCCGGCCGGCTCCGCGGGTTCGCCCGCGTCCGGCGGCGTTCCTTTCGCCAGCCCGTGAACCACCACTCTCTCCAGGAGTCAGCCCGCATGGTCTTCAAGAAGCTGCTCGGTGCCCTCGGTGTCGGCGGACCGGCCGTCGACACCGTCCTGTCGACCCCCGTCGTCCAGCCCGGTGGCGTGCTCCAGGGGCAGGTCAACCTGACCGGGGGCACCGTCGAGGCGGACATCGCCGGAATCACCCTCACCCTGGTCGCCCGGGTGGAGATCGAGCACGAGGAGGGCGAGAGCACCGGCCTCTACCCCTTCGCGCGGTACTCCGTCACCCCGCCGCTGCACCTCGCGCCCGGCGAGAACCGCTCGATCCCGTTCGCCTTCCCGGTGCCGTACGAGACCCCGATCACCGCGATCGCGGGGCAGCACCTGACCGGCATGGCGCTCGGGGTGCGCACCGAGGTGGACATCAGCGGCGCCCTGGACAAGGGCGACTCCGACCCGCTGGGGGTGGAGCCGCTGCCCGTGCAGCGCCGGCTGCTGGACGCCTTCCTGGCGCTCGGCTTCCGCTTCCGCTCGGCGGACCTGGAGGCCGGGCACATCCGGGGGACGGCCCAGAGCCTGCCGTTCTACCAGGAGATCGAGTTCGCGGCGGCGCCGCAGTACGCGCACGCCTGCAACTCGGTGGAGGTCACCTTCCTGACCACCGCCGACCGGGTGGACGTGATCCTGGAGGCGGACAAGCGCGGCGGCATGTTCCACAGCGGGCGCGACGTGATCAAGCACCACACCGTCGAGCACTCCGCCGCAAACCAGGACCTCACCTCTCTCGTCGACGGCTGGATCCGCTCGGCGCTCTGAGCGCGCGGGCAACACGCAGCCGGGGGATGTCAGCCGGACCGGGACGTCGGCCGGACTCCCAGGACGTCGGCCGGACGGCCACCGGCCGGCAGCCCGACCAGCGCGGGAACCCGGCCCGGCGCCTTCCGGCGCCGGGCCGGGTTCGTACCAGCTCTGCCCGCCGACGCCGCTACTTGCCGCCGTACGAGACGTTGCTGCAGATGTCGTCGTCGGCCGAGCGGGCGCCCGCGACCACCTCGCTCGGCAGCGGCTGCGGCGCCGCGGCGGCGGCCGGGGCGCCGCCCGAGGCCGCCGCGCCGCCGCCCGCCCCCGCGTAGTCCTTGCCCAGGGTGAGGCTGATCCCGGAGCCCGCGCCGGCCGTCACCGTCGCGTTGGGGAACAGCGCGGCGACCTTCTCCGCGTTGGCCTTCTGGCCCGGGCCGTACTCCACCGTCGTGGTCGCGTGCGTCGTGGTCTTCGCCGACGCCGTCGTGGTGACGGTGAACTTCGCGGCCTTCAGGGCCTCCGCGGCCTTGCCGGCCAGGCCCGTCGTGGTGGTCCCGTTGTAGACCGCGACCTTGACCCCGGCGCCCGCGGTGTCGGCGGCCGGCGCAGTGGCCGTGGTGGTGCTCGCGGCGGGCGAGGGCGCCTCGGCCGATGGCGACTCCGGGGCGTCCTCCTGCTGGCCGGTGGCGTCCTGGCCGTCGATCGTCCGGTCCGCCTTCAGCGCGGTCCAGAGGTTGTCGACGGCCGGGTGGACCAGGTCGATCCGCTCCTTGTTGTAGCGCCACGGCGTGGTGAGGAACTTCAGGTCGTGCAGGTCGATGTCCTTCATCGTCAGCGCGAAGTCCATCAGCTTCGTCGCCGAGTCCAGGCCCGGGTCGACCGTCATCGACTTGGTGGCCGCGTCGGCCAGCGGGAGCAGCGTGGTCGGGTTGAGGCCCTGCTTCTTCACCGAGGCGATGAGCGAGGAGAGGAAGGCCTGCTGGCGCTGCATCCGGCCGACGTCCGAGTTGTCCCCGATGCCGTGCCGCAGCCGGACGTAGTCCAGCGCCTTCTGCCCGGAGAGCTTCTGGGTCCCCTTGGGCAGCACGACCTTGCCCTTGTGGCCCAGGTTGGGGTTGATGTCGCCCTCGTAGATGTCGTTCGGGAGGCAGGCGTCCACGCCGTTGACGGCGGAGGTCATCGCGGCGAAGCCCTCGAAGTTGACCTCGATGGTGTGGTCCACCCGGACACCGGTCAGCTTCTCCACGGTGTTCTGGGTGCACGCCGGGTTGCCCTGCTCGGTGTTGCCCACCGAGAAGGCCGAGTTGAACATCTGGTTCGGCAGTTCCTTGGTCCACTTGCCGTTGGGCAGCTTGCAGGCGGGCACCGTCACCAGGGAGTCACGCGGGATGGAGATGCCCACCGCGTGCTTGTGGTCGGCGTAGACGTGCAACAGGATCGTGGTGTCGGAGCGGGCCCCGCCCTCACCGCCGCCACCGAGGTTGCTGTTGCCGCCGGCCCGCGAGTCCGAGCCGATCAGCAGGACGTTGACGGGCTTGTTGCCGTTGGCGTCGGCCTGCGCCTCGGCCGGCCGGTCCTTGCTGATGGCATCCGAGTCGAACGAGGAGATGTTGCCGTTGAGCTTGTAGTAGATCGCCCCGCCGGTGCCGACTATCAGCACCATCACGCCGGCCGCCGTCCAGGCGATGATCTTCTTCACGTTGCGTTTGGGCTTGCGTCCCCGGCCGCGGTGGCCGCTCGCCGCCGCGGCGGCCTTGCCCCGGGAGCCGCCGCCGCCCTTGCCCTGTGCGGCCCGGCGGGCCTCGGCCCGCCCGCCGCTGCGTGGTGCCGGTACCGACGCCCCGGTGCCCCGCTCGGTGCCTCGCTCGGCGGCCCGCGCCGCTGCGCGAGTGGTGCGCACGCCGCCGCTCGGCGGATCGTCGTGCGACGGCCCGCCCCCGGACGGGCCCGCGTCCCACTGGCCAGACATACGCGTACCTTTCACCTACGGAAGCAGCCACCGCAGGCTGCACCTGGGGAGGAGTGCGCCCTGGGGAGCGCCGGGTCCAGGAGTACCGCACCCGAAGAGACGGTTGAGGGCGGGTCCCGGGTTCGGTTTCCTCCCACGAGGGCTCCGGCTGAAGCATGGAGCTTCAGCGGAGCATACAAACTCTTTCCCCAGCGGTCAGCATCCGGGTGGTGACGATCACAGTGCGCACGTGGTCCCGCTACTTCACGGCCACCTGGGTCACGCGTAGGTGAAGAGCCGTTCGAGGACGGCGGCCACACCGTCCTCGTCATTGCTGACGGTGACCTCGTCCGCGACGGCCAGCAGCTGCTCGTGCGCGTTGGCCATCGCCACGCCGTGCGCGGCCCAGGCGAACATCGGCACGTCGTTGGGCATGTCGCCGAAGGCGATGGTGTCGGCGGCCCGTACGCCGAGCCGGCGGGCCGCGACGGCCAGGCCGGTCGCCTTGGACAGGCCCAGCGGCAGCAGCTCGACGATCCCGGGCCCGGCCACGGTGACGCCGACCAGGTCGCCGGCGACCCGGCGGACGACCTCGGCGAGGCCGTCGTCGCCCAGGCCGCGATGCTGGACGTAGAGCTTGCTGACCGCGCTCAGGAGCAGCTCGTCGGGCTCGACCCGGACCACCGGCAGATCGCTGCCGATCAGCAGCTCGTAGCCGGGCCCGGCCAGCACCTGGCCCTCCAGACCGTCCTGGTTGGCGGCGATCGCCAACTGCCCGGTCTCCGCCTCGATCTTGGCGATGGCCACGGCCGCGAGCCGGCGGTCCAGGGTGAGCGAGGTGAGCAGCCGGTGCTCGCCCGCGTGGTACACCTGGGCGCCCTGCCCGCAGACCGCTATCCCGCGGTAGCCGATCTCGTCGAAGACCGGCCGCGCCCAGGCGGCCGAGCGGCCGGTGACGATGATGTGTTGCGCCCCGGCCGCCGTGGCGGTGGCCAGGGCGGCGCGGGTGCGCTCGGAGACGGTCTCCGCGCTGCTCAGCAGCGTGCCGTCGAGGTCGGTGGCGACCAGCCGGTAGGGCAGGTCGCCACCGGGGGAGCCGGGGCTGTGGCTGGTGCTGCTCATCGGCCTTGCGTCTCCCGGGAGTTGCCTGTGCTGTCGGTGCGGTGCGCGGGCAGCCGCTCGCTACTTGACGGGCTCCAGGACGGCGCGGCCCCCGAGGTAGGGGCGCAGCGCCTGCGGCACGGCCACCGAGCCGTCGGCCTGCTGGTGGTTCTCCAGGATCGCCACGATGGTGCGCGGGACGGCGACCAGGGTGCCGTTGAGCGTCGCCAGCGGGCGGACCTTGTTGCCCTCCTCGCGCAGCCGGATCGAGAGCCGGCGGGACTGGTACTCGGTGGTGTTGGACGTCGAGGTGACCTCGCGGTACTTGCCCTGGGTCGGGATCCAGGCCTCGATGTCGAACTTGCGCGCGGCCGAGGCGCCGAGGTCGCCGGAGGCGACGTCGATCACCCGGTACGGCAGCTCCAGCGCGTTGAGGAAGTCCTTCTCCCACTGGAGCAGGCGGCGGTGCTCGGTCTCCGCCTCCTCCGGCGTGGTGTAGACGAACATCTCGACCTTCTCGAACTGGTGCACGCGGATGATGCCGCGGGTGTCCTTGCCGTACGTCCCGGCCTCGCGGCGGAAGCAGGAGGAGTAGCCGGCGTAGCGCAGCGGCAGCTTCTCGGCGTCGAGGATCTCGTCCATGTGGTACGCCGCCAGCGGCACCTCGCTGGTGCCGACCAGGTAGCGCTCCTCCTCGGCGAGGAAGTAGACGTTCTCGGCCGCCTGGCCCAGGAAGCCGGTGCCGTCCATGGCCGCCGGGCGGACCAGGGCCGGGGTGATCATCGGGATGAAGCCGGCCGCGGTGGCCTGGGCGATCGCCATGTTGACCAGGGCGAGCTCCAGCAGCGCGCCGACGCCGGTCAGGTAGTAGGAGCGCGAACCGGCCACCTTGGCGCCGCGCTCGGTGTCGATGGCGCCGAGGATCTGGCCGAGCTCGACGTGGTCGCGGGGCTCGAAGCCCTCGGCGGCGAAGTCGCGCGGGGTGCCGATCTCCTCCAGGGTGACGAAGTCCTCCTCGCCGCCGACCGGGGCGGCCGGGTCGATGAGGTTCGCCAGCTGCCGGACGAGGCGGTCGGCCTCCTCCTTGGCCTCGGTCTGCTCGGCGTCGGCGGCCTTGACCGCGGCGGCCAGCTCACCGGCGCGCCGGAGCAGCGCGGCCTTCTCGTCGCCCTGGGCCTTGGGGATCTGCTTGCCGAGCGTCTTCTGCTCGTTGCGCAGTTCGTCGTAGCGACTGCCCGAGGACCGCCGCCGCTCGTCGGCGGAGAGGAGGGCGTCGACCAGGTCGACGTCCTCGCCACGGGCGCGCTGCGAGGCGCGCACTCGGTCTGGGTCCTCACGAAGCAGGCGAAGGTCAATCACGGGGCAAGCCTACCGGGACGGGGGCGTGGGTCCGGTACCACTTTCCGGGGCGCCGGTGGGCGGGGTGGCCGGCCCGGCCCCGCCGTCATGCGTACAGCTGTCCGTGCCGCTCGTACGGGTGCTCGGACCCTCGCCGGTGCCTCCCGGCTGCGATCGTCGAGCGGGGCACCTCGGCGGTGGCGGCCCGGTGCGGGGCCGGTGGTGAGCCGGGGCGGCGGCGGGCCGGTGGATCGGGGCTGGGGATAACCGCCCCGATCCTGTGGATAACTCCGGTGGACGGCTGTGACGCGCCCGCTTATCCACAGGCTTCCGGGAGAGCCTGTGGACCGTCGGCGCGCCAAGGCTCCGATCACGATCCGCAGAGGAATTGAGGTTTCAAACCTCATTCAACCTTCCCGAGTGAGGGAATTGCTGCGCTCGGACGGGTGATTTGCCGGAGGGAGGGTGACTCTGGTCGGATTAGTCATCTCTGTGGCGCTAACCGATGATCCGACCGGTCCTGTCAGTGGCTATACCGGTTTGTCGACTCATCCCCAGGGCTGTGGATAACTCCGAGCTGTGGATGACTGTGGACGGCTGCCCGGCGCCTGTGGATAGCGCGGGCCCCGGGCGGGCGGCCCTGTGGACGACGGGCACGGGCCGGCGCGGGGCGCACCGGCAGGCGCGCGGCCGGGACCGCGCGCCCTACCCATGGACCGGATGGGCTAATCCTCCACGCGTCAAGAATTTGGAATTCGGTCGTGAAGGGACGACGGCGGTCAGATCTCGCCGCGCCCGTCGAGGCAGCGCGACAACCAGTCCGCCGCGTCGGTGAAATCGGTGTCCGACGTGCCGGGCCGCTGATACGTCGCGGCCTGCCGGTCCGCCCTCGGGTACGAGCCGAGGAAGCGTACCTGCGGGCAGATCCGCTTCAGGCCCATCAGTGCCTCGCTGACCCGGCGCTCGGCCAGGTGCCCCTCACAGTCGATCAGGAAGCAGTAGTTGCCGAGCCCCTCACCCGTAGGACGGGACTCGATCCGCATCAGGTTCACCCCGCGCACCGCGAACTCCTGGAGCAGCTCCAGCAGCGCACCCGGGTGGTCGTCCGGCAGCCACACCACCATCGACGTCTTGTCCGAGCCCGTGGGGGAGGAGACCCGGCCCGGACGGCCGACCAGGACGAACCTGGTGGCCGCGTTCTGGGCGTCGTGGATGTCGCTCACCAGCGGGTCGAGACCGTAGATCGGCGCGGCGAACTCGCCCGCGAACGCCCCGTCGAAACGGCCCTCCTGGACCAGCCGGGCGCCATCGGCGTTGGAGGCGGCCGACTCCCAGCGGGCGTGCGGCAGATTGGCCGCGATCCAGCGGCGCACCTGCGGCTGCGCCACCGGGTGGCTGGTGACGGTCTTGATGTCGTCCAGCGTGGTGCCTGGACGCACCAGCAGCGCGAAGGCGATCGGCAGCAGCACCTCGCGGTAGATCATCAGCGGGGTACCGGAGGCCAGCTCGTCACTGGTCGCGGTGACGGCGCCCTCGACGGAGTTCTCGATCGGCACGAACGCCCCGGAGGCCTCGCCCTCGCGCACCGCGTCCAGCGCGGCCGGCACCGAGGCCAGCGGCACCAGCTCCCGGGTCGCCGCCTCGGGCAGGGTCCGCAGGGCGACCTCGGTGAAGGTGCCCTCGGGCCCGAGGTAGGTGTAGCGGGTGGCCGACATTGCCGCCTCCGTACGAAAGGGGTGTTGCAGGTACCGGACCTGTCACCATAGCCACTTCACGCCCCGCACACCCAAGCGTCCCGCCCAGTGGGCCGGGGCGTGCTGCGGAGCGGGCGGTCGGCGGGGCCGGCCTCCGGTGCGCGCGTCTCGGCCGCCCTGCCGCCGCGCCCCGCTGCGCGGGGCCGCAGGGCGGCCCGGGCTCGGCCGGACCGCCGCGGGTCAGCCCTCCAGGAGGGTCTGCCCCACGTAGCCGCCCTCGGGCGCGCCCGGCGGGACGGCGTACAGGCCGCTCGCCTCGTGCCGCAGGAAGCGGGAGAGGCTGTCCCCGCGCGACAGCTTGCGCTGCACGGGGACGAAGCCGTGCCGGGGGTCGGCCTGGAAGGCGAGGAAGAGCAGCCCGGCGTCCTGGGAGCCGTCGGCCAGCAGCCCGTCGTGGTACGAGAATCCCCGCCGCAGCATCGCCGCACCGCCGTTGGACTGCGGGGCAGCCACCCGGATGTGCGCGTCGGCGGGGATCGTCAGGGCGCCGTCCGGGCCCTGTGCGCCCAGGTCGACCGCGGTGGTCTCGCTGCCGCCGGAGAGCGGCGCGCCGTCCGACTTGCGTCGCCCGATCACCCGCTCCTGTCGGTCCACCGGCAGGTTCTCCCAGTTGTCCAGCAGCATCCGGATCCGCCGGAACACCAGGTACGAGCCGCCGGCCAGCCAGTCGGGCTGCCCGCTGCCGCAGAACACCCTGCTCTCGAAGGACGGTTCGCCCGGCTTCGGGTTGTTGGTGCCGTCGATCTGGCCCATCAGGTTGCGGCCGGTCATCGGCCGCTCGGTCGCCCCCGGGGTCCGGCTGAAGCCGGACATCTGCCAGCGCGCCGCCGCCGTGCCCACCACCTGCCGCTGGAGCACCCGCAGCGCGTGGAAGGCCACCAGGGCGTCGTCCGCGCAGATCTGCACCAGGAGGTCACCGTCGCTGCGGGCGCGGTCGAGGGCGTCCTCGGGGAAGTCCGGCAGCGGCTCCAGGCCCGGCGGCCTGCGGTCGGTGAGCCCGGCCCGGTCGAAGAGCGTGGCGCCGAAGCCGAAGGTGACGGTCAGTGAGCAGGGGCCGGCGTCCAGCGCGATCTGGTTCTCCGCCGCTTCGGCCGGCTCGCCGGCCGCCAGCCGGGCGGCCGTCCGCGACCAGCGCTTCAGCAGCTCGCGCAGCCCGTCCCGGCTTACGCCGGCCGCCAGGTCGAAGGCGGCCAGGTGCACCCGGGCCTGCTGCGGATCGAGGATGCCCGCCTGCCGTGGGCCGTGGAACGGCACCCGGCCCGCGCCCGGCGACGCCGGTCCGCCCGACCGCGGCGGTGCGGCGCCGGGGTGCGGGGCCGAGCGGGAGAGGACGGCGCCGCCGGCCACGCCGGCCGCCGCACCGGCCACCAGGCCCGCGCCGGCACTGCCCAGCAGGGCGCGCCGGGAGAGGACGGACAGCGGGGCGGTCGCCGGGGCCGGGCCCGCCGCCGGGAGACCCGTCCCGGGGTCCGTCTCGCGGTCCGTCCCGGGGTCCGTCCGGCGATCCGGTGGCTGATCCGACCCGTCGTCCATCCCGTGGTCCATTCCCCGTCAGCCGATCGTGAGCGGCTTGATCTCGGTGGCCTGGTCGATGTCGGAGGAACGGACCACCACCGACACCACCCAGTTCCCGACCAGCGGCAGCTGCGCGGTGCCGCTCCAGCGCCCGGTGCCCGCGCCGGTGAGGGTGACGGGCAGCGGGCCGAGGTCGCGGTCCGGAAGGGTGAAGGCGAGCTGCACCTCCGGCACCTCCACCGGCTGGCCGTCGGCGCCGTCCAGCTTCAGCTGCACCTCGTTGGCGCCGGCCCGGGCCGGGTTGAGGGTGACGGTCGCGGTGCCCTTGGCGTTCGGGGTCCGGCCGCCGGTGTCGTACGGGAGCTTCAGTTCCAGGGTCCGGCCCGGCACCGTCTGGGCCGTGGGGGCGCCGCCCGGTGCGGGGGCACCCGACGCGGAGGCGCCCGGCTGGGCGCCGCCGGCGCCGACCGCCTGGGCGACCCGGCCGGGCGGGGAGTTGGTGAGCATCGTGGTGGCGACCAGCACCGCCACCGCCACCGCCGCCTCGACCAGCACCGAGCGGCGCAGGCCGGCCCGCGAGGGGGTCAGGCCCCGGTCGCGTCCGGCGGCCTCCCGGGCAGCCTGCTGGCGGTCCAGCTGGGCCTGGCGGGCCGCGTCGGCGGGGGCGGCCGACGCCTTCTCGCCGGCCGAAGCCGAAGCCGAGGCCGGCGCCGAATCCGCTGCTGAAGCCGAGGACGAAGCCGACACCGAGGCCGACACCGAGGCCGACGCGGTCAGGGCGGCGGTCACCGCAGCCTGGACGGCCGGGTCCTCCGCCTGGACGGCCGGGTCCTCCGCCTGGACGGCCGGTTCATCCGCCGCGTCGCCGGCCCGCAACCGGGCCACCCAGGAGCGCGAGATCCACGCCACCCCGAGCATTGCCGCCACACAGCCGATCTTGATCAGCAGCAGCCGCCCGTACTCGGTGTCCACCAGCGCGCTCCAGGAGCCCAGACCGCGCCAGGACTGGTAGACGCCGGTGACGGTGAGCACCGCGACCGAGCCGAAGGCGATCCTGGAGAACCGGTCGGCGACCTCCGCGCCCAGGCCGTGCCGCAGCCCGACCAGCAGCGTGGCCAGACCGCCGAGCCAGCCCGCCATGGCGATCAGGTGCAGGATGCCGAACGGCAGCGCCAGCCAGACCTGGATGCCGACCGAGGCGTGGTCCGCGCCGACCCAGGTCGCCGACAACGCGACGGCGAGCACCAGGCCCGCCACCCCCAGGCTCAGCCGGGCCTCGCGCAACGGGCGTTCGGCGGCGCGCCGCTCCAGCGCGCACAGCTCGTCCTCGTCCTCGTCCGGCTTCCCGCCGTCCTCCCCCTCGGCCTGCTCCTCGCCCTTCCCCCCGGCCCGCGCGTCGGCCCGCTCGCAGGCCTGCTCGACGTCCGCCTGCTCGACGCCCGCCGGGACCTGCCCGAGCTGGCCGACCAGCAGCGAGAGGAACACCCCGCCCGCCGCGAGCAGCAGCAGCCGGGCCGCCAGCGCCGTGCCGATCCGCTCGTCGAGGGTGGCGCGCACCAGCGACAGGTCGAACGCCTGCGACAGGCCCGAGCCCCGCTCGTACGGCCCGCGCAGCATCAGCACCGCGATGGTGGAGACGAGCAGCGCGACCCAGCCGGTCATCAGCAGCCGCTGCACCGAGCGCAGCGCGGCGCCGCCCGGCCAGCAGATCAGCACGAACGCGGCCGCGCCCATCAGCACCGCGAAGGCGCCGTACGCGACCGTCCGGCCCGTTCCGTACAGGGCGGCGACGACGCTGTCGGCCTCGGCCTTCTGCAGGGCGGTGGCGGAGACGGAGGTGTCCGAGGGGGCACCGATGGAGAAGGTGAAGGCGCCGCCGATGGGGTGCGAGTCCTCCGAGACGGCCCGCCAGGCGACGGTGTACGTGCCGTTCGCGAGGTTGCCGTTCAGGTCGACCCGGGCGGTGTTGCCGCGGCCGTCCGCGTGGCCCGGGTTGCCCGCGTCGACGGCCTTCCCGGCCGGGTCCAGGACGCGTACGGAGTCCCCGGAGAGGGAGACCGACTCGCTGAAGGTCAGCGTGACGGCCGCCGGGGCGGTGGCGACCACCGAGTTCTGCCCTGGGTCGGTGGACTCCAGCGTCGCGTGGGCGGCGGCGGGACCGGCGCCGGCGAGCATCAGCGCGAGTACCGCGCCGAGTATCCCGAGCAGTCCGGCGAACCTGCGGTGACTGGCCTTCAGCATCTGACGGTCCCTGTTCCCTGGTTCTGTGGTTCCCGCGCGCCTACTGGCCCGGGCGGTACGTGAGCGGTTTGACCGGCACCCGGATGGCGATGGTGCCGGCCTTGGCGAAGGTCAGGTCGAGTTCGAGTTCGTCTCCCACGGCCGGCGGCTTCTCCCATCCCATGATCATGAGGTGGGTGCCGCCCCGGGCGAGCTGCAACGCGCCGTGCGCCGGCACGGCGAGGCTGCCCAGCTCCTCCATGGTGGAGTCGGTGGAGCGGTGCAGGGTGACGGAATCGGCGGCCGGGCTGGTGACCTTGACCAGCTGGTCCTCGCCCGCGCCGTCGTTGCGCACCGTCAGGTACCCGGCCGCCATCCCGCCGGCGGCCGGCAGCGGGATGTACGGGTCGGCGACGCTCAGCAGCACCGGGCCGCCGGCGAGGGCGGAGCCGGCGGAGCTGCCGACGCCGTCCGGGCCGTCCGAACCGCACGCGGCGACGACCGTCCCCACCCCGAGCGCGGCGGCCAGCACCGCGCCCGTGAGCGCGCTGCGCCGGAAGGCACGCGAACTCATGCCTGCACTCCCTTGGCGAGCAGCGGCAGGTCGTGCTCGTACGTGGCCGGCTCGGTGCCGCTGAGGTACAGCACGTGCGCCCTGTCGTCCGAGGGCAGGAACGCCAGGACCTGGGCGCCGTGGGTGGAGGTGACGGTGCCGTCCTTGTTGACCACCGGGTCCTCGATCATGATGCCGAGCGACTTGGCGGCCGTCTTGACCTTGGCCAGGTCGCCGGTGAGGCCTATGAAGCTCTTGCCCATCGAGTCGAGCCAGGTGCGCAGCACCTTGGGGGTGTCGCGCTCGGGGTCGGTGGAGACGAACACCACGTCGATCCTCTGCTGCTCCTCGGGGGAGAGCTTGGCCATCGCGACCCCGATGTCGCCCATGGTGGTGGGGCAGACGTCCGGGCAGCTGGTGTAGCCGAAGAAGATCAGGGTGCTGCGCCCGGCGGTCTGCTTGCGCAGGTCGTAGGGGTTGCCGGAGGTGTCGGTGAGCACCAGGTCCGGCTTGTCGAAGTGCTTGCTCAGCACGGTGCCCCGGTAGGGCGAGTCGGCGGCCTCGCGGGAGACCTTGACGGTGCTGCCGGCCGTGCCGCCGCCGGAGCCGCAGGCGGTCAGGGCGAGCGCGGCGGCCACGCCGAGGGCGGCGGCACCGAGCAGGCGGGAGGCGCCTGCGCGCGTGCCGGGCGTCCGGCGGGACGGCGTGCCGGCCGCCGTGCCGGATGGTGTGCCGGCCGCCGTGCTGGATGGCTTCTTGGTACGGGGCATGACTGGAGTCCGATCGTGCTCGGTGGTTCACCGGCGGGGCCGTACGCCGGCGCGCGTACGGCCCCGCCGGTGTGCGGGGTCAGGAGGCGGCGCTGCCGCTCTTGCGGCGCAGGCCGGCCACGCCGAGCGCCGCGCCGATCACGCCGACCACGATGCCGACCACGCCGAGGACGCGGGCGGTGGAGTCGTCGGACTTGGCCGCGGTGGCCGTGGTCTCGGCCGTGGCGGTGGCCGCGTCCCCGTGGCCGTGCGAGTCGGCGGGGGCGGCGGAGGCGGAGGGGGCGGCGCCGGGGGCGGCGGCCTTGGTGAGGGTGAGCACCGGGGCGGGCTTGGCGGGCTCGGGCTGGCCGTCCTTGGCCTCGTCGATCCAGCGGACCACGTCGCCGTTGTCGTAGCTCTGCAGCGCCTTGAAGGTCAGCTTCTCGGTGTCGGTCGGCAGCGGGCCGATCGAGACGCGGAACTCCTGGAACTGGCCGGGGGCCACCTTGACGCCCGCGTCGGCGGTCCAGGTGATCTTGGAGACGGCCTCGTTGACGTCGTTGCCGTGCACCTTGATCGGCTTGTCGAGCTTGGCCTTCTCGATGACGGCGGTCCAGCCCGGCATCGGCAGGGTACGCACCGAGGCCAGCGGGTGGTCCATCGGGAGGTTGACCTCCAGCTTGACGGTGCTGGCCGTGTCGTTCTCGTTCGGCACCCGGAAGTCGACGGCGGTGTAGCCGCCCTGCGGGGCGCTGCCCGGCTGCACGGTGACGTGCGCGAAGGCCGGGCCGGCCAGGGCGACGACGCAGGCGCCGGCGGCGGCGGCGATGACGGCGATACGACGGGCAGGAGAGGTACGCATCATGGGTCTCATTCCGGAGACGGGCAGGCCCGCTCCCGGGCACCGGTCGGTCCGGGCCTCGGTGGGCAGCTGCGCTGGGGGTGGGGGCGGTGCGTCCGTACCGCTCAGGGGTACGGCTGTCGCATCTGCGCGGACCGCCATCGCCGGTGTGGGAACCGGCCGTGGTCAGTACGCGAAACCCACCGTCGGGGGGCCCCGCCGGATCACGCTGTGCCGCAGCGCGGCGGCCATTGGGAGTCGCCAGGCCGACCGGTCCGCCGGGTACCGGCGCCGGGGGCGGACCGGCGGGTCGAGCAGGCCGCGCAGCAGGGAGACCAGCAGCGCGAACGCCAGCCTCAGGGGAGCGGCCAGCTCCCGGGCGGTGGTCGCGGTCAGCCGCACCAGCCGCCAGAGGGCCGCCTCGCCGCGCCGCAGCCACCAGCCGGCCACCAGCGCGGCGGCCAGGTGACCCGCGAGCATCACCGGGTTCAGCCCGAACGCGCCGTCACCGCCCTGCCACCAGGGCGCGGCTGCGTACGCGGCCGGGTCCAGACCGGCGCTGCTGACCAACTGCTCGGCGGTGGTGCCGCCGGGCAGGCCGGTGAGCCGGCCGGGGTGGCCCTCGTTGCAGATCAGCCGGCCGGCCACCTGGGGCAGGGTCAGCCGCCCGGTGGCGGCGCCGTGGTGCATCCCGGCCATCGCGCTCGCGGACGCGCCGCCGAAGCTGTGGAAGAGCAGGTGCAGCCCGAGCTGACCGGCGCCGAGCGCGCCGGCGATGGCGGCCAGCGAACGCTCCCGCCCGCCGAGCAGCGCCGCCGCCGTGAGGACCGCGGCGAAGCCGGCCGCGAGCGTGAGCGGGGCGACGTCACCGCCTCCGGCCAGCGCATGCCCGGCCGCCGCGATCAGGGTGCAGACCAGGGCGAACGGCACCGCCCGCACCAGCCGCAGATCCCAGGCGGCCGTCCGTACCGGCGCGTCCGGTGCGGCGGCTCCCGGGTGCGGGGCGGCGCGGTGCTCAGTCATGGCCGGGACATCATCTCATCGCGACCCGGCAGCGATCCGTCCGGGTGGGAAATCCCTACGAATCCCCCATACGGCCTCGGCGTGCGGCTCCCGGTGTGCGCCGCTCGGCACAACGGGGGGCCTCAGTCCATCCGCCGAACGGGCGGTCCCCTACCCGGGACACGGTTCACTCCCGGATCGCCCGGAGATACCTAGTTGTATGTGGAGCCGCAGCCAGGAGGGACCTCCCGTGGACATCTGGTGGACTCTGCACCTCAAGCGCGACCCGTCCAGCGTCCCGCTGGCCCGGCGCATCCTGCTCGGCGCGATGGACACCGCCGGGGTCGACCCCCAGGTCTCCTACGACCTCGGCGTCGCACTCACCGAGGCCTGCGCCAACGCGGTCGAGCACGCCGCCGGCGGCCGGCCGGACGACGGCTTCCAGGTCACCGCCTCGATCAGCGGCGACCGGCTGCGCATCGAGGTCACCGACTCGGGCCCGGGCCTGCCCACCGCGGCACCCGATCCCGCCCCGATGCCGCGCCGCCGCCCGGTGACCCCGGGGCCGAGCCGCCCCGCCACCGGCTGCCGCACCCGCCGCGGCCGGGCCTCGCTCCCGGCCGTCGCGGCCCACCGCCCCCGCACCACCCGCCCGGGGCCGTACGACACCCATGTGCTGCCCCCGGGCCGGCCGGCCCCGGCAGCCGCGCTGCGCACCGCCGACCTGGACACCCTGCCCGACCTCTGCGCGGAGAGCGGCCGCGGCCTCTTCCTCATCCACGCGCTCACCGACCACGTCCAGCTGCGCAACCACCCGCTGCGGGGCGCGATCGTCAGCTTCGACAAGATCCTCAAGTGGCAGGACGACGCCCTGCTCCGGGTCGCCTCCTGACCCCGGCACGCCGAAGGGGTACGGGCGGTGTGCCCGTACCCCTTCGCCTGCGGTCGGACAGGTCCTGACGGTGTCGGCCGTGCCAGGTCCTGGCAGTGTCAGCTGTGGGTGCCCGCCTTGCGACGGCGCAGGACGAACAGCGTGCCGGCGCCGGCGGCGAGGACGGCGGCGCCGCCGACGGCGATCGGGAGGGTGCTGGAGCTGCTACCGGTCTCGGCCAGGTGCGGTCCGGCCGTGGGGGACGCGGAGGCGGTGGCCTTGGCGGCGGAGGTGGAGGGCGCCGCGGTGGCGTCGGCGACCGTGAAGAGGTCGTCGACCCGGTAGCTGCCGCCGAAGTCGGTGCAGCCGGCGGTGGCGGTGCTGCCCGGCACGGACTTGCTGGGGAAGCTCTCCGAGCTGCCGGCCACCTGGGCGAAGTAGCGGGCGTTGGCGGCCTTGGCGGTGGCCGCGATGCGCACCTGGAGGGTGAACTTCGCCCCCTTGGCGAGCTTGAAGTTCCCGAGGTCGACCAGCAGGTAGTTGGGGTTGCTGCCCTCGACGTTCTTCCAGTCGCCGCCCGGCAGCTTCACCGAGACGGTGAAGGCGTCCTTGACCCAGGGGGTCGGGTTCGACACCGGCTCGCTCTCCGCGATGTCGGTGACGAAGACGATGGCGTTGAACTTCTGGAAGTCGACGGTGCTGGTGTTCTCGATGGTCGCCGTCATCTCCTGCGCCGGGCCGCCCTTGACCAGGGTGGCACCCGCCAGGCCGGTGCCACTGGCCTTGAGGTCGACCAGCTGGTGGCCGTTCGGGCAGGGGCCGCTGGCGGCCGGCTGCGGTGCGGTCGGCAGCGGCGCGGTCGGGCGGCTGGAGGGGGTGCCGGTCGGCGCGGGCGTGGAGGGGCCGGCGGTGACGGTGGCCGACGGGCTCGCCGAGTGGCTGGGCGTCCCGGTGGGCATCGGCGGGACGGGCAGGGTCGGCACCGGCGGCACGGTCGGCACCGGCACGGTGGCGGTGGCCGTCGGGGTCGGCTGGATGGCGGCCGCGCCGGCGGTGGCCGTGCCGATGGTGGCGCCGAGGGAGAGCGCAAGCAGCGAGGAAGCTGCCAGGAGACGCGAAGAGCGCACGGTCATTGCTCCGAAATCGGGCGGATTATGGCTGTATTTGGACGACTTATGGCCGAAGGACTACCACGGCGTGCGTGGGCCGCACCCTATCGAGGGGCGTTCGGGCGGATGCCGCCAGGGGCCCGCCTACGCTGGTCCGGTGACGGACCGGGACCTCAGGAAGCTGCGTGTGCTCCAGGCGCTGGACGAGTGCGGGACGGTCACCGCAGCGGCCGAACGGCTCTGCACCTCGCCGTCCGCCGTCTCCCAGCAACTGTCCTCGCTGGCCCGGCAGCTGGGCGCGCCGATGCTGGAGCCGTACGGGCGGCGGGTGCGGCCGACCGGCGCCGCCAGGCTCGTCCTGCGCCACGCGGAGCGGGTGTTCGGCCGGCTGGAGCAGGCCGAGGCCGAGCTGGCGGGGTACCTGCACGGCGAGGCGGGCGAGGTCCGGGTCGGCGCCTTCGCGACCGCGATCACCGGGCTGCTCGTCCCCGCCGTCGCCGGACTGCGCAGCGCGGCACCGGAATTGGTGGTCCGGGTGGTGGAGGCCGAGGCCGCCGAGGCGTACGGGCTGCTGGCCGCGGGCAAGGTGGAGCTCGCCCTCTCGCCGGCCGTCCAGCTGCCCGCCGTGAGCGACCCGCCGGCGCCTGCTGCTCCCCGACGCCCGCCCGGCCACCCGGGTGCGGCTGGACGTCCTCCCCGACGGCGGCATCGCCCGGCTGCGCCTGCACGGCGGCGTGCTGCCGGCCCGGTGAGCGCGCCGTCCATCACGCCTGCGGCCCCGGTTGCCGGGCACCCTGGGCCGCCGGACCATGGGGGCATGTTGCATCAGATGCGTGGCGAGTACGGCCCCGGCGGCGCGTCCGACGGGGTGAAGACCTGGCACATGGTGCGCGGCGAGTCCGACGTCGCCATGTGCGGACGGCAGCTGGACCCCGGTGCCCCCGTCCAGGAGGCGGCGGCCTGGGGTGACGCCCCGGATCTCAACTGCCACACCTGCGGCGCGGTCTTCCTGCGTGAGCAGCCCTATCTCCCCGGGGAGCACGTGTACCCGGAGGAGATCGACTAGCGGCGGCCGGAGAGGTCGCGTGGTCGCCGTGGAACCCCTGGTCCGGCCGAGGTCGCTGGCCCGTGAGGCGGCCCGGATGCGCGCCGGCGAGATCGATCCAGCCGCCCACGTGGACCGGCTGTGCACCCGGATCGAGCAGATCGACCCGGTGCTGCGGGCCTTCGTCCCCGAGCCCGGCCGCCACCACCGGCTGCACGCCGAGGCCGGGGCGCTGGCCGCCCGCCACCGGGACCCTTCCACCCGGCCCGCCCTGTACGCGGTGGCCGTCGGCATCAAGGACGTCGTCCGGGTGGACGGCCTGCCGACGCACGCGGGCTCCGCGCTGCCGCCCGGCGTGCTGGCGGGGCCGCAGGCCGCCGTGGCCGTCCGGCTGCGGGCGGCGGGGGCACTGATCGCGGGCAAGACCGTGACCGCGGAGTTCGCGGTCAACGCTCCCGGCCCGACCCACAACCCGCACCACCTGGGGCACACCCCCGGCGGCTCCAGCAGCGGATCGGCGGCCGCCGTCGCGGCGGGGCTGGTGCCGCTCGCCATCGGCACCCAGACCATCGGCTCGGTGATCCGCCCGGCGGCGTACTGCGGGGTGGTCGGGTTCCGGCCGACGTACGGGCGGATCCCCACCGACGGGGTCGTCCCGCACGCGCCGAGCCTCGACACGGTCGGGACCTTCACCGCGGACGTCGAGGGCGCCGCCCTGGCCGCGGCGGTGCTCTGCGACGACTGGCGGCCGGCCGCCCCGCCGGGGCGGGCGCCGGTGGCCGGGATTCCCGTCGGTCCGTACCTCGAACACGCGGACGTGGCTGCCGTCGAGGCCTTCGAACGGCAGCTGAAGGTGCTGGGGCAGGCCGGGGTGACGATGCGTCAGGTCGAACTGATCCCCGACTTCGACGAGGTGGTCCGGCATCTGCACGTCATCAGCCGCTACGAGCTCGCCCGGGTGCACGCGGACTGGTTCACCCGCTTCGGCGGCCTCTACCGGCACGAGACCGCCGCGGCCGTCCGGCACGGCCAGGAGATCGACCCGGCGGACCACGCGGCGGCGCTGCGGGCCCGCGCCCACTTCCGCGAGCGGATCGCCGAGGCGACGGCCCGGGCCGGCGTCGATCTGTGGCTCGCGCCGGCCGCCACCGGGCCGGCCCCGCGCGGGCTGGAGGGCACCGGCGATGCGGTGATGTCCCTGCCCTGGAGCTACGCCGGCCTGCCCGCGCTGACCCTGCCCGCCGGGTACGCCCCGGACGGCCTGCCGCTGGGCCTCCAGTGCGTCGGTGCCGAGGGGGCGGACGAGCCGCTGCTCGCCTGGGCCTCCCGGCTGGAGAGCTGCCTGGAGCGTCCACCGGCGGCCTGAGCTCCCACGACGGCGGGTCATGACGGCCCTGCGCGATCATGACCGCCCGTGCCGGCCACGGGCGCCGGACATGCCGCAGGCCGGGGCCCGGCGAACGGGCGCACGCGCGCCGCTCGGTGGGGACCCGGCCTGGAGGCCGACGGGTCACGCCCGGATCAGCCGCCGCTCTTCCGGCGGAAGTTGCGCTTCGCGGCGGCCGCGCCGTGGGTGCCGTGGATCTTGGAGTCGCCGTTCGGGCCGCCTCCGGCGCCGTCCGTCCTGATGCCCTGCTTGCGCTCCAGGGCGGCCAGGAACTTGGCCTTGACGTCGTCCTGGGCGGCGGGGGCCGCAGCGGTCTCCGCGGCCTCGGGGCTGTCTGGTTCCGCTACATCGCTGCTCATACAGGACCTCCTGGACGGGGTGGTGCGGGATCTGCGTTCCACCCCACCATGTCACGTCCTACGGGGGCCGGCGGACGAATCCCGCCCGGCCCGGGCGTGCCGCCGGACGGCGTCACTTGGCGTGCCGGCCGCGCGGCGTCTCGTCGGGGAAGCGCGGGCCGCCGATCAGGAACAGCAGCGTGGCGATCGGGAAGCCGATGGAGGCGACCACGAGAACGATGAACTGCCAGGCCATGACACGCTCCTAGATCACCCTCGGTGGCTGAAACCCTGAGTGGTATCCGACGCTATGGCCATATTTGCCCGACTGCCACCGGACACTATCGGGGGATCGCCCGCCGAGGTCTGTGCGCGGCACGTACCCGGCGGCCACACTGACGGGATGCAGGTACAGCTCGCGGGGGAACCGCGGAAGCCGGGCCGGGAGAGCGAGGACTTCGCGGCGGCCTCGCCGGAGGCGCTGGTGCTGCTCGACGGGTCCAGTTCGCCGGACGGGATGGAGTCCGGGTGCCGCCACGGCACCCCCTGGTACGTCCGCCGGCTGGGGGTGCACCTGCTCGCCCGGCTGACCGACCGATCCGACCGCTCGATCGCGCAGTGCCTCTCCGACGCCATCGTGGAGACGGCCGCACTGCACGGTGGCCGGTGCGATCTCTCGCACCCCAACACCCCGGCGGCGATGGTGGTCGCCGCCCGCCGGCACGGCAACGCGCTGGAGTACCTGGTGCTCGGGGACGCGCTGCTGGTGCTCCAGTACCGGGACGGCCCGCCCAAGGTGATCGGCGACAACCAGCGCTTCCCCGGCGGTGAGGAGCTGCGCCGCCAGGTCTGGTCGACGGTGCCCGGCACGGCGGAGCGCGCCGCGCTGCACATGCGCTACGCGCTGGCCGTCCGGGCCGCGCGCAACACCGGGCACGGGCCGTGGATCGCGGCCGCCAGTCCGAAGGCGGCCGGCCATGCCGAGACGGGCTTCGTGCCGCTGGCGCAGCTGTCCGCCGTCGCGGCGCTGACCGACGGTGCCTCGCGCTACACCGAGCGCTTCGGCCTGGGCAGCTGGGCGGATGTACTGAAGCTGCTGGCCGAGGCGGGCCCGGCCGAACTGATCGCCCAGGTGCGGGCGGTCGAGCGCTCGGACGCCGGGTGCGAGCGCTGGCCGCGCGGCAAGGCCTTCGACGACGCCTCGGCCCTGTACGCCCGGCTCTGAGCCCCCGACCCGGAGGGGCCGGGGCCGAGGGCGTGGCGGCGCCCGGCCCCCGGGGGGTTCGGGGGCTTGAGAGCCGGGCGCCGCGTTCGGGGTGGGATCAGTCGACCGGCTGCCCGAAGGCGCCGGACTGGAAGTCCCGCATGGCCTGCTCCAGCTCACGGTGGCTGTTCATCACGAACGGCCCGTACCAGGCCACCGGCTCCCGGATCGGCTGCCCGCCCAGGATGATCACGTCCAGGTTGGGGTGCCGGGAGTCCTGCTTGGCGTCGGCGGAGATGGTCAGGGTGTCGCCCTCGCCGAACACCACCGCCTGCCCGCTGCGCACCGGGCGCCGTTCGGTGCCGACCGTGCCGTCGCCGTTCAGGACGTACGCCAGGGCGTTGAAGTCCCTGCGCCACGGGATGGTGAACTCGGCACCGGGGGTCACGCTGGCGTGCAGCAGGGTGATCGGGGTGTGGGTGACGCCCGGGCCCCGGTGGCCGTCCAGCTCGCCGGCGATCAGGCGCAGCACCGCGCCGCCGTCGGGGGTGGAGAGCAGCCGGACGTGCCCGCCGTGGATGTCCTGGTACCGGGGCGCGGTCATCTTGTCCGCGGCCGGGAGGTTCACCCAGAGCTGGATGCCGTGGAACAGGCCGCCGGTGGTCACCAGTGACTCGGGCGGGGTCTCGATGTGCAGGATGCCGGAGCCGGCCGTCATCCACTGGGTGTCACCGCCGCCGAGGTGGCCGCCGCCGCCGTGCGAGTCCTTGTGGATGAACTCACCGTCGATCAGGTAGGTGACCGTCTCGAACCCGCGGTGCGGGTGCCACGGGGTGCCCTTGGGCTCTCCGGCGGCGTACTCCACCTCTCCCATCTGGTCCATCATGATGAACGGGTCGAGGTACTTGGTGTTGATCTTCGCGAAGGCGCGGCGGACGGGGAAGCCCTCACCCTCGTAGCCCTCGGGGGCGGTGACGACGGTCAGGACCGGCCGGGCGCTCGTGACGGCGGGGTCGGGGGTGGCGACGCGCGGGAGGGTCAGCGGGTTGTCGACGGTCACGGCGGGCATGTCGGCCTCCTTCGGGGTCTGTGGCCTACGTCCCGAAGGTTAGTTCAACCATCAACTAAAGGCAAGTTGAAGATTGAACTATTGGGTGGGGTGACAGCGGGCTGCGCCATGCGGGCCGGCGCTGCGGGCCCGCGGGTCCGTGGTTCTGCGCGCTGCGGGTCTGTGGGTCTGTGGGCGTGTGGGTGTGTGGGTGTGCGGGCCGGTGGGCTCGCCTCAGCCGTACATCCGGCGCATGGTGAAGTCCACCATCTGCTCCACGGCCTTGGCGTCGAACACCATCCGGTGCTCGCCCTCCATGTCCAGCGCGAAGCCGTACCCGGTCGGCAGCAGGTCCAGCACCTCGGCGCCGCTGACGCTGAAGTGCTTGGACTCCTTGCCGGCGTAGCGGCGCAGCTCCTTGAGCGAGCTGAACATCGGGATCACCGGGGTGGGGGTGTTGTGCAGCGCCAGGAAGCCCGGCCGCTCGCCGCGCGGGCAGTGCACCTTGGAGGTGATGAAGATGGCCTGGAAGTCCTCCACCGCCATCGAGCCCGTGGTGAAGGCCCGGACGGCGTCCGCCAGCGAGGGCGGGGAGGGCTCCGGGTACAGGGACTGCTGCGGCGCCTGCGGCTGCTCGCCGTACGGGCCGGGGCCGGGCATGCCGTTCATTCCCGGCTGCGGCCCCGCCTGCTGCTGGTAGGGATCGCCCGGATATGCGGTCTGGTCATAGCCGTACACACGGACAGGCTATCGGGAGCGCAGTCTTCCGTGGGGCGGCCGATCCTGACAGGAGTGCGGGCCCCGCGTTGTGGGACGTGGCCACGTGGGACGTGACAACCTTCATAAGGGATTCGCTGCGGGGGGCTTGAACAAGTTACCGCCGGGTAGCATCATGATGTCTACTGGTGGGTAAGTGGGGCGCCCGGAGCGGCGGACCCCCGGAAGCGACGAACCGGAGATAACGGCCATGGGTCACTACAAGTCCAACCTGCGGGACGTGGAGTTCAACCTCTTCGAGGTGTTCGGCCGCGACCAGGTGTACGGCACCGGTCCGTTCGCCGACATGGACGTCGAGACCGCGAAGAACATCCTCAGCGAGATCTCGCGTCTCGCCGAGAACGACCTCGCCGCGTCCTTCGTCGACGCCGACCGCAACCCGCCGGTCTTCGACCCGGAGACCAACACCGCTCCGGTCCCGGCCTCGTTCAAGAAGAGCTACCAGACCTTCATGGACGCCGAGTGGTGGCGCCTGGGCATTCCGGAGGCCATCGGCGGCCAGGTCACCCCGTCCTCGCTGATCTGGGCGTTCGCCGAGCAGATCCTCGGCTCGAACCCCGCGATCTGGATGTACTCCTCCGGCCCGGCCTTCGCCGGCGTCGTCCACGAGGAGGGCACCGAGGAGCAGCACAAGGTCGCCCTGCGCATGGTCGAGCGCCAGTGGGGCGCCACCATGGTGCTGACCGAGCCCGACGCGGGTTCCGACGTCGGCGCCGGCCGCACCAAGGCGATCAAGCAGGAGGACGGCTCCTGGCACATCGAGGGTGTGAAGCGCTTCATCACCTCGGGCGAGCACGACATGTCCGAGAACATCATCCACCTGGTGCTGGCCCGCCCCGAGGGCGGCAAGCTCGGCACCAAGGGCCTGGGTCTCTACATCGTCCCGAAGTTCGACTTCGACTGGGAGACCGGCGAGCTCGGCGAGCGCAACGGCGTCTACGCCACCAATGTCGAGCACAAGATGGGCCTCAAGGCCTCCAACACCTGCGAGATGACCTTCGGCGCCAAGCACCCGGCCAAGGGCTGGCTGCTCGGCGAGACCGTCGACGGCATCCGTCAGATGTTCAAGATCATCGAGTTCGCCCGGATGATGGTCGGCACGAAGGCCATCGCCACCCTCTCCACCGGCTACCTGAACGCGCTGGAGTACGCCAAGGAGCGCGTGCAGGGCGCCGACATCTCCAACTTCCTGGACAAGGCCGCCCCCCGCGTCACCATCACCAACCACCCGGACGTCCGCCGCTCGCTGATGACGCAGAAGGCGTACGCCGAGGGCATGCGCGCCCTGGTCCTGTACACCGCCTCCGTCCAGGACGACCTGGTCGCCGCCCGCCTGCGCGGCGAGCACGACGAGGCCGCCGAGCGCCTGAACGACCTGCTGCTGCCGATCGTCAAGGGCTACGGCTCGGAGAAGTCGTACGAGCAGCTCGCGCAGTCCCTGCAGACCTTCGGTGGCTCCGGCTACCTGCAGGAGTACCCGATCGAGCAGTACATCCGGGACGCCAAGATCGACACCCTCTACGAGGGCACCACCGCGATCCAGGGCCTGGACTTCTTCTTCCGCAAGATCGTCAAGGACGGCGGCCAGGCGCTCACGGCCGTCTCCGAGCAGATCCAGAAGTTCCTCGGCGCGGCCGAGGGCGGCGACGCCCTGGCCACCGAGCGCGAGCTGCTCGCCAAGGCCGCCGGTGACCTGGAGGCCATCGTCGGCAAGCTCCTGGCCGACCTCTCCTCGGTCGAGCAGGACGTCAAGAACATGTACAAGGTGGGCCTCAACAGCACCCGCCTGCTGATGGTCTCCGGCGACGTGGTGATCGGCTGGCTGCTGCTGCGCCAGGCCGTCGTCGCCCTCGCCAAGCTGGAGGCCGGCGCCTCGGAGAAGGACGTCCCCTTCTACCAGGGCAAGGTCGCGGCGGCCCGCTTCTTCGCCCGCAACATCCTGCCGACGATCACCCCGCAGCGTCTGATCGCCGAGGGCGTCGACAACGAGATCATGGAGCTGGCCGAGGAGGCCTTCTAGGCCGCTGAGGCCGCAGGCCTCGCACTGACCGCCTGACCCACCCTCAGTACGAAGGGGGCCCGCGCTTCTCGCGGGCCCCCTTCGTGCTGTCCGGCGTCCTGTCGTCGCTGGACGGGGCCGGGCCGGGCGGGCCGGGGTCTTCGCGCCCCGGACCGCTCAGCCGCTGCGCAGCGCCTTCAGCGGGTCGGTGCGCCCGGCCCGCAGGGCCGGGTAGAGGCCGGCCAGCAGCCCCACCGCGGTGCCGATCAGCGGCGCGGGGAGGGTCGCGGCGGGCTGGAGAACCGCCGTCCAGTCCCGGGCCGCGGCCACCGCCAGCACGGTGACCACGCCCAGCCCCGTCCCGATCAGCCCGCCCAGGGTGCCCAGCACGGCCGACTCGGTCAGGAACTGCCCCGCGATGTGCCGGGTACGGGCGCCCAGCGCGCGGCGCAGACCGATCTCCTCGGTCCGCTCCAGTACGGCGACCAGCGTGGTGTTGGCGATCCCCACCGCGCCGACCAGCAGGCAGATCGCCGCCAGCACGAGGAACAGCCCGCTCAGGTCGGAGGTCACCCCGTCCCGCAGGCTGTGCGGGTCCGGCGGCGGGACGACGGTGAACACCCCGGCGGCGTCCGGCCGCAGCGCCACCGCGACCTGGTCGGCGACCACGCCGGCCGCTCCGACCCGGGTGGCGATCAGCGCCTGCGCGCCGCCGTCCCGGCCGACGACCGGGTTGCCGAACCGCTCCAGCGCCGTCGACGCCGGGATGATCACGCTCAGCAGCGTCTCCGGCCGGCGGACCACGTCCGAGTAGACGCCGATCACGGTGTACGGGATGCCCGCGACGAACACGGCGGGCTGTGCGTCCAGCCTGTTCACCCCGAGCCGCTCGGCCGCGGCCACGCTGAGCAGCGCCACCGGCTGCCGGGAGTCCTGCGCGTACGGGTCGAGGGTGACCCCGGCCACCAGCGTGGGCTGCATGGCCGCCACCGCGCCCGGGGTGGCCGCCAGCAGCGACAGCCCCTGTCCGGTCTCCGGCCCGGTGGGCGAGGCGGAGATCACCGGCGGGCCGGCGACCGGCCACCAGACCCCGCCCGCGCTCACCCCCGCGATTCCGGCGAGCCGGGCGTCGGTGTCGTGCGGGAAGCTCATCGGCGGGTCGGCGCCGGCCGGGACGGCGTCGGCGGCGGGGTGGTCGGCGACCGTCACCGTGGTGGCGCCGGTCAGGCTGAACCGGGCGCCGATCTGGCCGGCGGCGGTGGCGGTCAGGCCGAGAACGGCCACGAACGCCCCGATGCCCAGGACGGTGCCGAGCATGGTCAGTACGGAGCGGCCGGGGCGCTGCAGGACGCCCGCCGTCGCCTCGGCGAGCAGATCGCGTACACCGAGCCGGGAGCCCGGACCGGCCAGGACGGTCCTCGCCATCAGCGGGCCGCCTTCCGCCGGGGGGCGGCGGGGCGGCCCGAGGGCCGCGTGGGCTCCGCGACGCGGCCGTCGCCGACCCGGACCGTACGGGCGGCCCGCGCCCCAGACTCGTGCCTGAGCAGCACCAGGGTGCGGCCCCGCGCGTGCGACCGGTCGAACCGCGCCGGCACGGCGGCGCTCATCGGCCGACCACCACCGGGTCGCCGGCCCGCAGGGCGGCGCCGTCGGGAGTGACGCCGACGAAGCCGTCGGCGCTCGCGCCGACCGTGACGGCCACCGTGCTGCGCCCGCCGTCCGCGTCGACCCGGGTCACCGACGTCCGGCCGGCCGAGGTGGTGAACACGGCGGCCACCGGCACGCTCAGCACGGGCTCGGTCGAGTCGTCCTCGCGTACGGTCATCCGCACGTTCTGGCCGTTGAGCGTGGCGGGCAGCGGCGTGGACGGGGTGACGGCGAGCGGTACGTACGGCGGGCCTGCGGGCGTGCCGTTGCCCGGGCCCGCCGCGCCGACCGCGCCGGCCGCGGAGCCCGGAGCGCCGCCGATCGGGATCACCCGGCCGGCCGGTGGAGCGGTGGTCTGCGCGCCCAGCTCCGCGACCGTACCGGCGACGGTGGTGCCGGTGGCCTCGGAGAACACCTCCACGGCCATGCCAGGCCTGACGGCCGCCGCCTGGGCCGGGGCCAGCAGCCCGGTGAGCGAGAGTCCGCCGCTGGTCAGCGAGAGCAGCGGGCCGGCGGCGGGTGCGCCCACCGAACCGTTCACCGCCGTCACCGCGGCCGGGAGCGCGGGCAGGAAGACCACGTGCGCGGCCGGCACCATCGGACCGTTCACCGCGACGGCCCTGGCCAGGGCGGCGCGGTCGTCGGCGAGCTGCTTCCTGGCGGTGGTGAGCTGTTGGTCGAGGCTCAGGCCACCGGGTACGGCGGGGGCTGCGAGTACGGGGGGTACGGGGGGTACGGGCTGGGCGCTGCCGGGCGGAGCCGCAGGGGTGCTCGGGGCAGGTGGGGCCGCTGGGGTGGTCGGGCCCGCCGGCGGGCCCGTGGCGGCCCTTCGCTGGGCCGCCAGGGCGTCCACGGTCCGCTGGTCCGCCTCCACCGCCTTGCCCGCCGCGTCCACCGCCTGCTGAGTGGCGGCCCCGGTGGTCGGCACGGGGTAACCCAGGCCCCGGTAGAAGGCGTCCACCGCCTGCGCGGTGCCGGCGCCGAAGGTGCTGCGCGGGTCGGAGCCGGTGGAGTGGCCCAGGGCCGCCAACGCATCCTGGAGCTCGCCCACGTCCGGACCGGTGCCGCCCGGCTTCAGGTCCCGGTACGCGGGCACCGGCCCGGCCAGGACGAACAGCGGCTGCCCGGAGACCTCGGCGAGCAGCCGCCCGTTGCCGACCTCGTCGCCGGTCCGCACGTTCAGCCGGGAGACGTACAGCTGGGTGACATCGGCGGCGGCCGGGCCGGCGCTGACGTTGTACTGCGTCGGCGGATAGACCGTGCCCCGGATCACCACCGAGGGGCTGAGCACCCGCATCGTCGCGGCTGCCGTCAGCAGGGTGCGCGCGGGCGGCGCGGTCTGCGCGGCGCGCTCGGCGGGCGACCTGATCAACGGGGCGGCCGCCAGCCCGCCGACCGGCACCAGCGCCGCCACCGTCGCCACGGCCAGGACGATCCGCCGCCGGCGCGCCGCACCGGACGGCCCGCCGGCCCGGTCCGGTGCGGCCTCGCCGGGCGACCCGCCCGCCGCGTCGTGCCCGACCGCCGCCGTGCCGCCGACCTCGCGCCGTAACAAGCCGTTCTCCCTCAAGACTCGCGACCCTCGCCCCTTGACCTCGTGGCTCAAATCCCGGCCGTGGCAGACCGGTTGTGCGGCGTGCCCGCATGCCACCCGGAGGCCGGCCGGTGGGCGTCCCGCGCGCCGGTCCCGATCCTTGCGGCAACTCGGCTCCGCGAACAGGAAGTTCGACCGGAAAGTGCGCCGCAGCCGTCAATTCGGCACCGCCGACCGGAAAGCACCGGTATCGCTGGGCGTGCGCGCCGAGCGGCCGAAGACCGCCCGGTGGGCGCCCGCTGCGCCCGCCGTGGCCGGCCGGATCCGGAAGGTCACCGCTCTGTCACTGCTGTGCACCCGTTGGGGAGTTACGAGTGTCCTGTCCGTGTACGGGCATATGCTCAGGTGCGAGGCCGATCCCCCATCCGGCCTCAGCCCTCCCCCGACTCAGGAGCAGCATGTCCACCGCCGCCTGCCAGGCCTTCTTCGACCGGACGCACACCGATGACCTGATCGCCTTCCTCGGCACCTCGCCCTCCCCGTACCACGCGGTGGCGAGCGCGGCCGAGCGGCTGGAGAAGGCGGGCTTCCGGCAGGTCGCCGAGACGGATGCATGGGACGCGTCGACGGGCGGTAAGTACGTCGTCCGGGGTGGCGCGCTGATCGCCTGGTACGTGCCGAAGGGGGCGGGGCCACAGACGCCGTTCCGGGTGGTCGGCACCCACACCGACTCGCCCAACCTGCGGGTCAAGCCGGTTCCTGACACCGGTTCGGCCGGCTGGCGCCAGGTCGCGGTGGAGATCTACGGCGGTGTGCCGCTGAACACCTGGCTGGACCGCGACCTGGGCCTGTCCGGCCGCCTCGCGCTGCGCGACGGCACGGCCCGGCTGGTCCAGATCGACGAGCCGCTGCTGCGCGTACCGCAGCTGGCGATCCACCTGGACCGGCAGGTCAACGACGGGCTCAAGCTCGACAAGCAGCGCCACCTGACCCCGATCTGGGGGCTGGGCCCGGTCGACGAGGGCTCGCTGATCGAGTACGTGGCGCAGCGGGCCGGGGTCGCCGCCGCGGACATCGCCGGATGGGACTTGATGACCCACGACGTCCAGCCGCCCGCCTACCTGGGCAAGGACCGCGAGCTGCTGGCCGGCCCGCGCCTGGACAACCTGCTCTCGGTGCACGCGGCCACTGCCGCGCTGGCCTCGGTGGCCGGCGCAGAACTGCCGTACATCCCGGTGCTGGCCGCGTTCGACCACGAGGAGACCGGAAGCGAGTCGGACACCGGCGCACAGAGCCCGCTGCTGGGCAACGTGCTGGAGCGCAGCGTGTACGCGCGCGGCGGCAGCGCCGAGGACCGGGCCCGCGCGTTGGCGGGGACGGTCTGTCTCTCCTCCGACATGGGCCACGCCGTGCACCCCAACTACAGCGAGCGGCACGAGCCCGGCCACCACCCGATGCCCAACGGCGGGCCGATCCTCAAGGTCAACGTCAACAACCGGTACGCGACGGACGCGATGGGCCGCGCCGTCTTCGCGGCGGCCTGCGAGAAGGCGGGGGTACCGTGGCAGACCTTCGTCTCCAACAACGCGATGCCCTGCGGCACGACGATCGGCCCGATCACGGCGGCCCGGCTGGGGATCACCACGGTGGACTGCGGCATCGCGGCGCTGTCGATGCACTCGGCGCGTGAGCTGTGCGGCGCCGACGACCCGTTCCTGCTGGCAAGCGCGATCAAGGCGTTCCTGGAGGGCTGACCTCTCTTTCGGGGCGCCCGCTCGCCTCCGGGGCGCTCTGGTCCGGTGCCGACGGTCGGCGCTCCGGCGCTCGCTTCGCTCGCTTGTCGCTTCTCCCTTTCGGTACCGGCGCGCCCCTTCGGCTCGGGGTGCCTTCTTCGGGGCGCCGGCTCGCCTCCGGGGCGCTCTGGTCCGGTGCGTTGCCCGTCTCCGGCGTGCCCCGAGCCGAAGGGCCGCGCCGGAGGGGGTGAGCGCCCCGGGCTACTCCATGCCGGCGAGGACCAGGGGCAGCCGGCCGGCGCCGCCCGGGGTGATCTTCACCGGTACGCCCCAGTCCTGCTGGTGGACGTGGCAGGCCGGGTACTCGATCTCGGGGTCGTCGTCGCAGGAGGCCGCGATCGCCGAGACGTGCAGCACGCCCTCGGTGATCTCCTCGGAGAGCACCAGCTCCCTGCTGAGCGCGCTGTCCGCGCCGGCGCCGGCCAGCAGCAGCTCGGGCGGCGTCGAGCTGACCAGCAGCCGGGTCGACGGGCCGTAGCGCTCGTCCAGCTTCTGGCCGGAGGGCGCGGAGAAGAGCACGTCCAGCCGGAGCGCGCCCGGCGCCACCTCGGTGGCGGCGCGCTGGGTTCGGTGCGCGACCGATTCGACCCGAACGGCCTCCTCGGGCAGCCGCAGCCGGGTCAGCCGGTGCCGGGCCGACTCGACGACGACGATGTCACCGTCGACCAGGACGGCGCCGGAGGGTTCGCGAAGGTCGGTGGCCAGCGTGCTCACCTCGCCGCTCGCCGGGTCGAAGCGGCGCAGCGCGTGGTTGTACGTGTCGGCGATCGCCACCGAGCCGTCGGGCAGCACGCTCACCCCCAGCGGGTGCTGGAGCAGTGCCTGCGCGGCGGCGCCGTCGCGGTGGCCGAAGTCGAACAGGCCGGTGCCGACGGCGCTGTGCACCGTCTTTGTTTCACGTGAAACCCAGCGCAGCGCGGAGGTCTCCGAGTCGGCGACCCAGAGCTTCTCGCCGTCAGCCGAGACGGCCAGGCCGGAGGGCTGGGCGAACCACGCCTCGTCGGCCGGCCCGTCGACCAGGCCCTCGTTGGTGGTGCCGGCCGCCACCTGGACCGTGCCGGCGGCGGGGTCGTAGGACCAGAGCTGATGCACGCCGGCCATCGCGATCCAGACGCGGTCGTCGAACCAGGCGACGTCCCAGGGCGAGGAGAGCTCGACCTCGCGGGCCGGGCCGGCGGTGGGCGAGCCCTGCCACCATTGCTTGCCGGTGCCGGCCAGGGTCCGGACGTGGCCGTCGGCCAGCCGGACGCCGCGCAGCACGTGGTTCACGGTGTCGGCGACCACCACGTCGTACCCGAGGTCCAGCCCGGCCGGGACGAGGGCGAGGCCCTGCGGCTCGCTGAAGCGGGGGTTCACCCCGTCCACCAGCCCGCGTTCGCCGTCACCGATCCGGCGCAGCACGCGCTCGCCGTCCTCGGCCAGCTCGACCAGCGAGTGGTGGCCGGAGTCGGCGACCAGGAATCCGCCGTCGGGCAGCCGCACGGCCTTGCCGGGGAACTTCAGGTCGCCGGCGACCGGCTCGGGGGCGACGTAGGGGCTGTCGCCGCGCCGCAGCGTGCCCTTGGCCGTGTGCTCGGCCTCCAGCTCCCCGACCAGCCGGGCGATGGCGTGGGCGTGCCCCTCGCCGGCGTGCTGGGCGACCACGTACCCCTCGGGGTCGATCACCACCAGCGTGGGCCAGGCCCGGACGGCGTACTGCTTCCAGGTCACCAGCGCGGGGTCGTCCAGCACCGGGTGGTGCACCTCGTACCGGGCCACCGCGTCCACCACGGCCTGGTGGTCGGCCTCGTGCACGAACTTGGGGGAGTGCACACCGACGATCACCACGGTGTCGCGGTGCTTCTCCTCCAGCTCACGCAGCTCGTCCAGGACATGCAGACAGTTGATGCAGCAGAAGGTCCAGAAGTCCGCGATCACGATCTTGCCGCGGAAGTCCGCGAGCGTGAGGTCCTTGCCGCCGGTGTTGAGCCAGCCGCCGGCCCCGACCAGCTCGGGGGCGCGTACACGTGCACGAGATGCCATGACGCAATCAAACCCCACCACCCGTCCCGGCATTCCGGACCCCTCCCGCCGGTCCCGTCCGCGGGCTCGGCGGCGTGGATCGCGGCCGGTGCTGGTGCTGGCCCGCGCGACCGGCGCGGGGGCGGGGATGTCGGGCATGGGGGAAGTGAATCGTGTCCGCGCCGATGCTGCGCGGGGGCCCGTAATCGGATCGAATGGGGCACCGGCACGGGGCGTCCGCTCCGGCGCGGATCGATGCGGATCACTCAGGAGGCGGTATGCGGTACGTGGTCAGGGAGCGGCTGTTCGCGATCGGTGACGACTACTGGATCGAGGACGAGGACGGCCGCAAGGCGTACCTGGTGGACGGCAAGGTGCTGCGGCTGCGCGACACCTTCGAGCTCAGGGACGCCGCCGGCCAGGTGGTGGCCGTGATCAAGGAGAAGTTCTTCACCGTCCGGGACGCGATGAAGATCGAGAACGCGGACGGCGATGTCGTCGCCACCGTCCGGGAGAAGCTGTTCACACCCTTCCGAGACAAGTACAAGGTGGAGCTGGCCGACGGCGCCGAGCTGAAGATCACCGGGGACCTGATCGGCAAGGACTACACGATCGAGGACGACAACGGCGACGAGGTCGCCCGGATCTCCGAGAAGTGGTTCACCATCCGCGACGCGTACGGGGTGGAGATCGCCGACGGCGCCGATCCCGGCCTGCTGCTGGCCGTCGCGGCCTGTGTGGACCACCTGGCGGCCGAGGAGGGCTGAGCCGGGCCGAGCCGCGCGGCGGCGGCTCAGCCCCGGTTGAGCCGCTCCGCCAGCCGGGCCCGGGCGGCGGGCCACTCGTCGGCGAGCATCGAGAAGTAGACGCTGTCGCGCCAGGTGCCGTCGGCGCGGCGGCGCTCGCGGCGGTGGATGCCCTCGAAGGTCGCCCCCAGGCGCAGCACGGCGTTGCGCGAGCGCTCGTTGAGGTGGTCGGTCTTCCAGAAGACCCGGCCCATGCCGAGCTCCTCGAAGGCGTGGGTGAGCAGCAGCAGCTTGGACTCGGTGTTCACCGCGGTGCGCCAGGCGCTGCGGGCGTACCAGGTGCCGCCGATCTCGACCAGCTCGTCCTCGGCGTTGGCGTCGTAGTAGCCGGTCATGCCGATGGCGCGGCCGGTGTCGAGGCTGATCACCGCGAGGACCACGGCGGTGCCGGCCGCGATCTCGGCGAGCCGCCGGTCGATGACGGCGCCGAGCTCCTGTTCGGTGCGGGGGGTGCCCCCGGGGATCCACTGCCAGACCAGGTCGTCCCCGCCGCCGGCGGCGAAGAGATCGGGCAGGTGGTCGCGCCCGAGCGGTTCCAGGCGGACGTGCCGGCCGGTCAGGGTGATGGGTGCGGGCAGCTTCGCGGTCATGATCGGCAAGGTAGCCGCATTCTGCACTAGGCGCAAGAGGTTATTGCACTAGTTCATATATTGAGGGAGGTGTGCGAGGGCACGCGAAAGGGGCCCGGCGAATCCGCTGGGCCCCTTCGGCGTGCTGCCGGCGCAGGGCCGGTCGGGTGGTGCCGCATCCGGGTGTCGGATGCGGCACCGGTTGCTAGATGAACGAGTTGATCTGGATCGTCTCGGTCCGGCCGGGGCCGACGCCGATGGCGGAGATCGGCGCGCCCGACATCTCCTCCAGCGCCTTCACGTAGGCCTGGGCGTTCTTCGGCAGGTCGCCGAAGGTCTGCGCCTTGGAGATGTCCTCGTTCCAGCCGGGCAGCGTCTCGTAGATCGGCTTGGCGTGGTGGAAGTCGGACTGGTTGTACGGAAGCTCGTCGACCCGGCGGCCGTCGATCTCGTACGCGACGCAGACCGGGATCTGCTCCCAGCCGGTGAGCACGTCGAGCTTGGTGAGGAAGAAGTCGGTGAGGCCGTTGACCCGGGTCGCGTAGCGCGCGATCACCGCGTCGAACCAGCCGCAGCGGCGGTCACGGCCGGTGGTGACACCGCGCTCGCCGCCGATCCGGCGCAGCGCCTCGCCGTCCGCGTCCAGCAGCTCGGTCGGGAACGGGCCCGAGCCGACGCGGGTGGTGTACGCCTTCAGGATGCCGATGACCCGGTCGATCTTGGTCGGGCCGATGCCGGCGCCGGTGCAGGCGCCGCCGGCGGTCGGATTGCTGGAGGTCACGAAGGGGTACGTGCCGTGGTCGACGTCCAGCAGGGTGCCCTGGCCGCCCTCCAGCAGGACGACCTTGTCGGCCTTGAGCGCCTCGTCCAGGACGAGGGTGGTGTCGGCCAGGAAGGGCTTGATCTTGTCGGCGTAGCCGAGGTACTCCTCCAGCACCAGCTCGGCCGGGATGGCGCGGCGGTTGTAGAGCTTGACCAGCAGCTGGTTCTTGTCGTGCAGCGCCGCCTCGATCTTCTGCTGGAGGATCGATTCGTCGAAGAGGTCCTGCACCCGGATGCCGACGCGGTTGATCTTGTCCGCGTAGGTCGGGCCGATGCCGCGGCCGGTGGTGCCGATCCGGCGCTTGCCGAGGAAGCGCTCGGTGACCTTGTCCAGGGTGCGGTGGTACGGGGTGATCAGGTGGGCGTTGCCCGAGATCAGCAGCTTGGAGGTGTCGATGCCGCGCTCGTTCAGGCCGGCCAGCTCGGAGAGCAGCACGCCCGGGTCGATCACGACGCCGTTGCCGATCACCGGAGTCACATTCGAGCTGAGGATTCCGGAGGGGAGCAGGTGAAGTGCATACTTCTGGTCGCCGATGACCACCGTGTGACCGGCGTTGTTGCCGCCCTGGTAACGGACGACGTAGTCGACGGAGCCACCGAGGAGGTCGGTCGCCTTCCCCTTGCCCTCGTCCCCCCACTGAGCGCCAACGAGCACGAGTGCCGGCACAGGCGTACACCCCTTCCGGTTGGGGCATCCTGCGTAGGCCGCAGTCTGCCCCGAGATAGACGAAGCCCCTGGCGCAATAGCGCAAGGGGCTCTTGCACCGAGAGATTACCTGAGGAAGGACCGGTCGTGTCGTCCCTGTCCACGCCCGCATCCCACGCCGGTACCCCCGGCAACGGCGAGCCGCTGCTCGTCCTGCTCGACCCGGCGGCCAAGCAGGCCGACGGTGAGTCGGTACGGATCGCGAAGGACGTGCTCTGCGGCGGCACGGACGTCAAGGTGGCGTACCCGGAGAGCCCGTCCGAGCTGGACCGGGTGCTTTCGCACCGCGGCCGTCGCCGACCGGTGGTGATCGGTTCCGATCTGGCGCTCCAGCGGGTCCTTCAGGCCCTGCACCGCCAGCGTGAACTGGGCAGCGACCCGGTCGGGCTGATCCCGGTGGGCCGCCCGGCCGAGCTGACCGCGGCCCGGGCGCTCGGGGTGCCGGTGCAGCCCGTGCCGGCCGCCCGGGCGGTGCTCGGCGGCGCGCCGCGCAAGCTGGACCTGCTGGTGGACGACGGCGGCGGGGTGGTGCTCGGCGCGGTCAGGATCGCCGGCGCCGCGGGGCGCGGCGGACGGGTACGGCCGGGCGGCTGGCGTTCGCTATGGGCGAAATTCGCTGCGTCCGAGCAGGGGACCTCCGCCGGGCCGGAGGGTGCGGGCGAGCACCAGACGGCCCGGCTGCGGGTGGAGGCGGACGGCAGGTTGCTCGCGGACGTGCACCGGCCGGTGCGGGTGGTGCAGGTGAGCCTGCCGGTGGGCGAGGGGGCGATGGAGATCGTGGTCCGCGCGTCGGGGGCGCCGGTGCGGGCCAGGGCCGGCACCATCACGGTGGCCGGGCGCGGCTTCGCGTACGAGGCGGACGGCCGCCAGGTGGGCCCGGTCCGGACAAGGACCTGGACGGTGCACGCGGGCTCCTGGGGGCTGCTGCTGCCGGCCGGCTAGGCCCGCGGCGGGCCGTACGGGCCCCGAGGTGAGCAGGGTCACGTTGCCGTGCGGGCGTGGACGGCCCGTCAGCCGGCGCGCACCCCCGCAGGGTGCGCGTTCCAAGGCCAGGCGCCGGTTCGACGAATCGTCGAATGCGGAAATGCAGTACCGGTAAGGGGTTTTGTCTACGCGCGTTGCCAGTGGATCGGCCAACAATCACGGCCTCCCCCGTTCCGGAAGGCTGTGGCAACTGCCCTAGACTCGAAGACGTGCCACGTGGTGACGGAAGACTCAACCACGATCTTCTTCCCGGCGAGAAAGGCCCCCAGGACGCTTGCGGCGTCTTCGGTGTCTGGGCTCCCGGCGAGGAGGTCGCCAAGCTCACGTTCTTCGGCCTTTACGCCCTGCAGCACCGTGGACAGGAATCCGCGGGCATCGCAGTGAGCAATGGCTCCCAGATTCTCGTCTTCAAGGACATGGGACTCGTCTCCCAGGTCTTCGACGAGGCCTCGCTGGGGTCCTTGCACGGGCATATCGCCGTCGGACACGCCCGCTACTCGACCACCGGTTCCTCGGTCTGGGAGAACGCCCAGCCGACCTTCCGCGCGACCGTACACGGATCGCTGGCCCTCGGGCACAACGGAAACCTGGTGAACACCGCCGAACTGGCGGAGATGGTCGCCCAACTGCCCGGTGAGGAGCACGTCTCCCGCTCGGGCCGCAACGCCGCGACCAACGACACCGACCTGGTGACCGCCCTCCTTGCGGGCCACCCGGAGCTGTCCATCGAGGACACCGCCCGGCTGGTCCTGCCCAAGGTCAAGGGCGCGTTCTCGCTGGTCTTCATGGACGAGCACACCCTCTACGCCGCCCGTGACCCGCAGGGCATCCGCCCGCTGGTGCTCGGCCGGCTGGAGCGCGGCTGGGTGGTCGCCTCCGAGACGGCGGCGCTCGACATCTGCGGCGCCTCCTTCATCCGTGAGGTGGAGCCGGGCGAGCTGATCGCCATCGACGAGAACGGCATGCGGACCTCCCGCTTCGCCGAGGCAAAGCCCAAGGGCTGCGTCTTCGAGTACGTCTACCTGGCCCGCCCCGACACCTCCATCGCCGGCCGCAACGTGCACCTGTCCCGGGTGGACATGGGCCGTCGGCTCGCCAAGGAGGCCCCGGTCGAGGCCGACCTGGTGATAGCCACGCCGGAGTCCGGCACCCCCGCCGCGATCGGCTACGCGGAGGCCAGCGGGATTCCGTACGGCTCCGGTCTGGTGAAGAACGCCTACGTCGGGCGCACCTTCATCCAGCCCAGCCAGACCATCCGCCAGCTCGGCATCCGGCTCAAGCTCAACCCGCTCAGGGAAGTCATCGCGGGCAAGCGGCTGGTCGTCGTGGACGACTCGATCGTGCGTGGCAACACCCAGCGCGCGCTGGTGAAGATGCTCCGCGAGGCCGGCGCCGCCGAGGTGCACATCCGGATCTCCTCCCCGCCGGTGAAGTGGCCGTGCTTCTTCGGCATCGACTTCGCCACCCGCGCGGAGCTGATCGCCAACGGCATGACGATCGAGGAGATCGGCCGCACGCTCGGCGCGGACTCCCTGGCGTACATCTCGATCGACGGCATGATCGAGGCCACCAAGCAGCCCAAGGACAAGCTCTGCCGGGCCTGCTTCGACGGCGAGTACCCGATGGAGCTGCCCGACCCGGCGCTGCTCGGCAAGCTCCTGCTGGAGGCCGAGATCGCCGGCAGCCAGCAGCCGCCCGCGGTACGCGGCAAGCCCGTCGGCTCCGACCTGGACGGCGTCCAGTCGCTGCTCGGCGGGGGCGGCGCGGCCGACGCGCTGCGGCGCCCGTAGTTCCGACGGTGGGGCCCCGACCAGGGGCCCCACCGCGTTCACCCCCACAGACCCGAGAGGGCCGCACAGCAGTGACCAGCAACGAGAGCGGCGCCACCTACGCCGCCGCAGGTGTCGACATCGAGGCCGGCGACCGCGCCGTCGAGCTCATGAAGCAGTGGGTGAAGAAGGCGAGCCGCCCCGAGGTCGTCGGCGGACTCGGCGGCTTCGCCGGGCTCTTCGACGCCTCCGCCTTCAAGCGCTACGAGCGGCCGCTGCTGGCCTCGGCCACCGACGGCGTCGGCACCAAGGTCGCCATCGCGGCCGCGATGGACAAGCACGACACCATCGGCCACGACCTGGTCGGCATGGTCGTCGACGACCTGGTGGTCTGCGGCGCCGAGCCGCTGTTCATGACCGACTACATCTGCGTCGGCAAGGTCGTCCCCGAGCGGGTCGCCTCGATCGTCAAGGGCATCGCCGAGGGCTGCGCGCTGGCCGGCTGCGCGCTGGTCGGCGGCGAGACCGCCGAGCACCCCGGCCTGCTCGGCCCGGACGAGTACGACGTCGCGGGCGCCGGCACCGGTGTGGTGGAGGCCGACGCGCTGCTGGGCGCCGAGCGGGTCCGTGCGGGCGATGTGGTGATCGCGATGGCCGCCTCCGGCCTCCACTCCAACGGCTACTCGCTGGTGCGCCACGTGCTGCTGAACGAGGCCGGCTGGAAGCTCGACCGCAAGGTCGAGGAGTTCGGCCGGACGCTGGGCGAGGAGCTGCTGGAGCCGACCAGGATCTACTCCCTGGACTGCCTGGCGCTCACCCGCGCCACCGAGATCCACGCCTTCTCGCACGTCACCGGCGGCGGCCTCGCGGCCAACCTGGCCCGGGTCATCCCGGAGGGCCTGCACGCCCGGCTCGACCGCGGTACCTGGACGCCGCTGCCGGTCTTCCAGACCGTCGCCCAGGTCGGCAAGGTGTCCACCCTGGAGATCGAGAAGACCCTGAACATGGGCATCGGCATGGTCGCCGTCGTCCCGCCGGAGTCGGTGGACGTGGTGCTGTCGATCCTGGAGGACCGCGGGGTCGAGGCGTGGCTGCTCGGCGACATCGTCGACCGCGGCGCCGAGCACGAGGGTGGCGCGGCCCTCTACAACGCCTACGAGGGCTTCACCGCGGGCTGACCCGTCCGAGGCACACGACAGGGCCCTCCCCGGGCGGTACGCCGGGGAGGGCCCTGTCGTGTGCCTCCGGCCGCCGTGGGTGCACACCACGGCCGCGATGGTGGCGGCTGCGCGGGAAGGGCTGCGCGGGAACGCCGAAAACCGGCCCGGCGCACTTGGCGCCAGGGCCGGTCAGGCCAGGCTGTGACTACGCGCGGCGGCGGGCCTGGGAACGGCCCGAGTCCGACTCGGCGTCGTCGTCATCGTCATCGTCGGCGTAGCGGTCTACGTACGCCGCATACGGGTCGTCGTCCTCTTCCTCGATCGGCTCAGGGCTGATCGGGATGGAGGGCGATACGCCCAGCTCGCTGGACAGACGGTTGGCGTCGAACCCGCCGCTGTTGTACTTCAGCTCGCGGGCGACCTTCGTCTGCTTGGCCTTGGCCCGGCCGCGCCCCATGGGTCGACCCCCTCAACGATGGGGCTCACGGCCCCGAGTCTGACACGTGTTCATGATCAGGAGCGGCCTGCCCGAATGGGGAGAACCGTCCCTTGGAGCATTAACGGTACCTGTTTCTGCCGCTGGACGGTACGTCGTCAGTGTGACGTGGCGCGCACCGCCAGCACCCGAAACCCGGTCTTTCCAGGTCACAGGAGGTTTTCCGGGCTTTCGCAGGCTGTCCGGAGGTGTCCCAGGTCCGTCGTTCCAGCCTCGATTATCCCCCCAAGGGGGACCTTCGATCACCCGATCGGGCGCAGAAGTGAGAATCCGGTTCCACATTGTGATGCGCGGGAGGCGGAGGGTTGCCCGCCTCCCGCGCGGCCGCCCGGGGCCGGGCCAGGGCGCTCGGCCCGGACCCGGCGGCGGGCTCAGGAGCGGCGGGCGCCCGGCAGCAGGATCGTGCGCAGAGAACTGATCTCGCGCATCCGCTTCTCGGCGAGGCGGTCGGCGGCCACGGCCGGCGGGACCCCGTCGGAGGCGGCCCGGGTGAAGATCTCCAGCGTGGTGTCGAAGATCTTGGTGGCCTTGTTCTTGGCGCGCTCGAAGTTGAAGCCGTCGATCTCGTCGGCGACCTGGATCACGCCGCCGGAGTTGACCAGGTAGTCGGGCGCGTACAGGATGCCGCGGTCCGCGAGGTCCTTCTCGACGCCCGGGTGGGCCAGCTGGTTGTTGGCGGCGCCGCAGACCACCGCGGTGCCGGCCGCGCCGAGCGCGCCCACCGTGTGGTCGTCCAGCGCGCCGCCGAGCGCGCAGGGGGCGTAGACGTCCAGCTCGGCCCGCAGCAGCGCGGCGGTGTCCGCGACCACCTCGACCTCGGGGTGGGCCGCCCGGACGCGGTTCACGGCCGCCTCGGAGACGTCGGTGACGACGACGGTGGCGCCGTCCGCGACCAGGTGGCTGACCAGGTAGTGGCCGACCTTGCCGACGCCCGCGACGCCGACCCGCTTGCCGCGCAGGGTCGGCTGGCCCCAGCGGGCCTGCGCGGAGGCGCGCATGCCCTGGAAGACGCCGAAGGCGGTCAGGATGGAGGAGTCGCCGGCGCCGCCGTCCTCGGGCGAGCGGCCGGTCACGAACTCGGTCTCGCGCGCCACCACGTCCATGTCCTGGACGTAGGTGCCCACGTCGCAGGCCGTGATGTAACGCCCGCGCAGGGACTGCACGAAGCGGCCGTACGCGCGGAGCATCGCCTCGTTCTTGTCCTTGTTGGGGTCGCCGATGATGACGGCCTTGCCACCGCCGAGGTCGAGCCCGGCGAGAGCGTTCTTGTAGCTCATGCCGCGCGACAACCGCAGCGCGTCCTCCAGGGCCTCCTCCTCGGTGACGTAGGGGAAGAAGCGGGTGCCGCCGAGGGCCGGGCCCAGGGCGGTGGAGTGGATGGCGATGATGGCCTTGAGCCCGGAGCTGCGGTCGTGGCACAGCACGACCTGCTCGTGGCCGTCGCCGGGGACGCCGTCCTGCTCGGTGCGGAAGATCCTGCTGAGCACGCCGGGTGCGGGGTGCGTCGCGGATGCGGTCTGTACGTCGGTCACTGTGGTGACTCCAGTATCCGAGGCCCGCTGCTGTGGTGCGGGCGCCTAAGGCGAAGCGTAGTCCGCCGGGTGCCGCCGATCTCCCCCCTGTTCGCGCCAACCCACCGCACCTCGTCCGGGGCGGTGCTGCCCGCGCCCTCCCGGGGGCCGCCGGTGCGTGCGACGATGCAGAGCGTGACCGCCGTGCGTACCTCAGTGCTCCCGCCCTACGCCGCCCACCTGCGGGTCTACGAGCCGCTGGCCGCCTACCCCGAGCCCGAGCGGACCCGCTGGCAGCGCTACGCGGCCGCGCACGGCCCGGACGCGGGCCTGGTGGAGCAGCCGGTGGCCAGGGCGGCGCTGGAGGAGCAGCGGACGGCGCTCGCGGAGCTGGTGGGGCGCACGCCCCGGGCGCTGCCGGAGCGGGAGAGCGGGCGGGCCTTCGTCCGGGTGGTGGAGGGCGTCACCTACGTCTGCCCGTGGGCGACCAGGCTGCGCAGCTGGCAGGCACTGGAGGAGCTGCGGGAGTCCGCTCCGGTGGCGCTGCTGGACACCGCGCTGCCGCCGGCCACCAGGGAAGCCGCGGAGGCGGACCGGGAGCGCTGGCGGGCCGAGCACCCGGACGCCCGGCCGTGGATCCTGACCAGCCGGTGGGGGGTTCCGGTGCGGTGGTTCCTGCCGTTCGGTGAGGAGGACCGCTGCTTCGTCCCGCAGGAGCTGGAGGGTGAGCAGCCGTCGCCGGCCGCGCTGTTCTACCTGACACCGATGGCGCAGGCCCGGCGGCGGGTGGCGCGCGGCTACCGGGTGCTGCGGGAGAAGCTGCCGGACGCGGAGCCGGCCCGGGCTGCGGAGCGGGTGGGGCGGTGGCTGGAGGAGTTCCACCCGCGCTCGCTGGTCGAGCTGGACTACGGGGGCCTGGTACATCTGCTCGGCCCGGAGCGGCTGGCGGCGGACCGCTCGGCGGGGGAGCTGGAGGAGGGTTTGGCGGCGCTGCGGGCCGGGGACACCGCGGAGGCGGTCCGGGCGTACGAGCGCATCTCGGCTCGCTGGCGGCTGGTGCAGGCGCTGCGGCAGGCCAACTGAGGGGGCGTCACCGCAGGTGGGGGAGGGTGTCAGTGGTACTTGTCAGGGTGGTGGGGGCGTAGGGCCCGGGCCTGGTGACGTAGGTCCCGGTTCGGGTCAATAGCCATCGAACGTGACACTACTCACCGTTGACGCGAACTAACACCTATGTGCAAAAATGGGACAACCAGCCCAACTTCACACGAGCGTGCCCACTTCTGGGTGGTTCTGGAGCCGATGCGTGCTTTGCGGCGAATCAACTGGTCTGGTCCCCTCGTCACCGGTTGTCACTATGAAGTGACTGCCCGTTATGGGGTGGTCCATCGCCTTCCGTCGCTCTTGAACCCGTGAGGGGTCAATTTTGGCGGTTTGGTCGATAGGGCTGGACGGATGGTGTAGTTGTAGACACCAGGACAAGCCGTTCGTCCTATAACCGACTCGGCCCGTGTATGCCATTTCGGGCATCGCGGGCCAAGGTGCAGAATTTGAAGGATAGAACCGCCCTGGTTCGGTTCTCCCGAGGAGGCCGCTCATGACCGCTCGTACCCCTGATGCTGAACCCCTGCTGACGCCGGCGGAGGTTGCCACCATGTTCCGCGTGGACCCTAAGACGGTTACCCGTTGGGCCAAGGCCGGCAAGCTCACGTCCATTCGCACCCTCGGCGGGCACCGCCGGTACCGCGAGGCGGAGGTGCGCGCCCTGCTGGCCGGTATTCCGGCGCAGCGCACCGAGGCCTGATCGCGCCAGAGGCTCTTTGATCGAAGGGGCCGCATCCCAGACTCCGCCGGGTCCGGGAAGCGGCCCCTTCGGCATGCCCGGGGATATGGAATGCGCTATTCCGGGTGTCGGTCGAAGTGATGCGGGATGCCGGCGGGGCGGGGGGGATAATCAGTGAATAGAGGTACAATTTTACATATTAAATTAGGGGTGGCCGGTGAGGGGTGTGGGGTGTCCGGTCTCAGGAATGCATAAGTGACGCCGGTCACAGCGGCGGCTCTTGTGGTCCGGATCCAAGCCGCGGTAGCGGGTGAGGGGTCGTCAAACGCAGAAGGCCCGGAACCTTGCGGTTCCGGGCCTTCGGTACGGCGATCCTGACGGGACTTGAACCCGCGACCTCCACCTTGACAGGGTGGCGAGCTAACCAACTGCTCCACAGGACCATGGTTTCACTGCTGATCTCAGTGCTTGTCCGCTGCTTGCGCTGTGCGAACAAGACAGATCGTACTGCATGGCGGGCCCCCAGGTCGAACCGGCTCCCGAGGGCCCGCCGGGCAGGTCAGAGGGTGGCCTGCGCCGCCTCCATCGCCTTCATGATCCGCTTCTCCGAGACGGGCGTCGGCGTGCCCAGCGACTGCGCGAAGAAGCTGACCCGCAGCTCCTCGATCATCCAGCGGATCTGCCGCAGCTCCGGCGAGGGCCGGCGCCCGGCCGGCACGGACGCCAGCAGCTCCCCGTACGCGGACTGCACCTGCTGCACCTTCAGCAGGTTCTGGGCGTCGCGCTGGGGGTGGTTGGGCAGCGCCTCCAGCCGGCGGTCCACCGCGAGCAGATAGCGCTTCAGGTCGGGCAGCCGCCGCCAGCCGGAGTCGGTGACGAAGCCCGGGTACACCAGCGAGGCCAGGTGCAGCCGGACGTCGTTCACCGCGGTCAGCAGCACCGGGCTGCCGACCGTCTTCAGCCGGCTGGAGGCCTTCTGGAAGGCGATCAGCGCCATCGCCGTCTTCAGGGTGGTGTCGGCCGAGAGCTCGGCCAGATCGGCCCGCACCTTGTCGAAGAGCTTGCGGTACGCCGTCTCGTCCCAGGCGGGCCCGCCGGCCGCGGTCATCAGCTGGTCCGTGGCGCAGGCCACGATGTCCTCGAAGAGTGCCGTGATCGAGCCGTGCGGGTTGTGCGACAGCGCCAGCTTGGCCTGGTTGCCCAGTCGGCCCTGGATGGACTTGGCGGGCGAGTTGGTGGTCAGCATCAGCAGCCGGCGGGTGCCGTCCCACATCGCCTGCTGCTGCGCCTCGGGGGTGTCGAAGAGCCGCACGCCCACCGACTGGCCCTCGTCCACCAGCGCCGGGTAGGCGCGCAATGAGTGGCCGCGCGAGCGCTGCTCGAAGGTCCGCTGGAGCACCGGGAGGGAGGCCGGCCAGGCGGTCAGCCCGCCCTGCTCGATGCCCTGCCCGGAGGCGGCCGAGGAGAGCGTCTCCTTCAGCTTGGGCTTGAGCCTGAGCCGCAGCTCCTCCAGATCCTTGGACTCGGCCAGCCTGCGCTTGCCGTCCACCACCCGGAAGGTCACCCGCAGGTGGTCCGGCACCCGCTCGTCGTCCCACGCCTCCGGCGGGACGGTGACCGCCGTCAGCCGCTTGAGGATGTGCTCCAGGGTCGGCAGCAGGGGCTCCTGGCGGTCCTTCACCTGGCGCAGCGCGGCCCGGGCGAAGTCCGGTGCCGGTACGAAGTTGCGCCGGATCGCCTTGGGCAGCGCCCGGATGTAGGCCGTCACCAGCTCCTCGCGCAGGCCCGGGATCTGCCAGTCGAAGCCCTCGGAGGTGACCTGGTTCAGCACGGGCAGCGGGATGTGGACGGTCACGCCGTCCGCGTCGCTGCCCGGCTCGAACTGGTAGGTCAGCTTGAAGCGCAGCTTGCCCTGCTGCCAGTGGTCCGGGTAGTCCGCCTCGGTGACGCCGTCCGCCGAGTCGTTGATCAGCATCGACTTCTCGAAGTTCAGCAGGTCCGGCTGCTCGTGCCGGGCCTTCTTCCACCAGGAGTCGAAGTGCCGGGTGGAGACGATGTCCTCGGGCAGCCGGCCGTCGTAGAAGTCGAAGAGGGTCTGGTCGTCGACCAGGATGTCCCGGCGGCGGGCCCGGTTCTCCAGCTCCTCGACCTCGCTGAGCATCTTGCGGTTGGCCGCGAAGAAGTCGTGGTGCGTCTCCCAGTCGCCCTCAACCAGGGCGTTGCGGATGAACAGCTCCCGGCAGAGCTCCGGGTCGATCCGGCCGTAGTTGACCTTGCGCTGGGCGACCACCGGCATCCCGTAGAGGGTCACCTTCTCGTAGGCCAGCACCGCGCCGGCCTTCTTCTCCCAGTGCGGCTCGCTGTACGACTTCTTGATCAGGTGGCCCGCCAGCGGCTCGACCCACTCCGGTTCGATCTTGGCGTTGATCCGCGCCCACAGCCGGGACGTCTCCACCAGCTCGGCCGACATCACCCAGCGCGGCGGCTTCTTGAACAGGCCGGACCCCGGGAAGATCGCGAAGCGGGCGGCCCGGGCGCCGCCGTACTCGCGCTTCTCCACGTCGTACAGGCCGATGTGCGAGAGCAGGCCGGCCAGCAGCGACTGGTGGATGCGGTCGGCGTCCGGCTCACCCTCTTGGCCGCCGGCCTGGCTGGGGCCTTCCTCGATCGTGACCCCGAGCTGCTTGGCGACGGTGCGCAGCTGGGAGTAGATGTCCTGCCACTCCCGTATCCGCAGGTAGTTCAGGAACTCCGCCTTGCACATCCGGCGGAAGGCCGAAGAGGAGAGCTCCTTCTGCTGCTCCCTGACGTAGCGCCACATGGCGAGGAAGGCGAGGAAGTCGGAGGTCTCGGAGTTGAAGCGGCGGTGGCGCTCGTCGGCGGCCTGGCGCTTCTCGGTGGGGCGTTCGCGCGGGTCCTGGATGGAGAGCGCGGCCGCGATCACCATGACGTCGCGGACGCAGCCGTTCTTGTCCGCCTCCAGGACCATCCGGGCCATCCGGGGGTCGACCGGCAGCTGGGCGAGCTTGCGTCCCAGCGGGGTGAGGCGCTTGCGCGGGTCCTTCTCGGCCGGGTCGAGGGCGCCCAGCTCGTGCAGCAGGTTGACGCCGTCCTTGATGTTGCGCGAGTCCGGCGGGTCGAGGAAGGGGAAGGCGGCGATGTCGCCCAGGCCGGCCGCCGTCATCTGCAGGATGACCGAGGCCAGGTTGGTGCGCAGGATCTCGGCGTCGGTGAACTCGGGGCGGGAGAGGAAGTCCTCCTCCGAGTACAGCCGGATGCAGATGCCGTCCGAGGTACGGCCGCAGCGGCCCTTGCGCTGGTTGGCGCTGGCCTGGCTGACCGCCTCGATGGGCAGCCGCTGGACCTTGGTGCGGTGGCTGTAGCGGGAGATCCGGGCGGTGCCCGGGTCGATCACGTACTTGATGCCGGGGACGGTCAGCGAGGTCTCGGCGACGTTGGTGGCCAGCACGATCCGGCGGCTGCCGGAGCGCTGGAAGACCCGGTGCTGCTCGGCGGAGCTCAGCCGGGCGTACAGCGGCAGGACCTCGGTGAACTTCAGGTTGAGCCGGTTGAGCGCGTCGGCGGTGTCGCGGATCTCGCGCTCGCCGGAGAGGAAGACCAGGATGTCGCCCGGGCCTTCGGCCTGGAGCTCCTGGGCCGCGTCGCAGATCGCCTGGATCTGGTCGCGGTCGCGGTCCACGTCGGTGTCGTCCTCGTCGTTCTCGTCGAGGACCGGGCGGTAGCGGACCTCGACCGGATAGGTGCGGCCGGAGACCTCCACGATCGGGGCGTCGCCGAAGTGGCGGGCGAAGCGCTCCGGGTCGATGGTCGCCGAGGTGATGACGACCTTGAGGTCCGGGCGGCGCGGGAGCAGCTGTTTGACGTACCCGAGGATGAAGTCGATGTTGAGGCTGCGCTCGTGAGCCTCGTCGATGATCAGGGTGTCGTACTGGCGCAGCTCGCGGTCGGTCTGGATCTCGGCCAGCAGGATGCCGTCCGTCATCAGTTTGACCAGGGTGTCGGGGCCGACCTGGTCGGTGAAGCGGACCTTCCAGCCGACCGCCTCGCCGAGCGGGGTGTTCAGCTCCTCCGCGACGCGGTCCGCCACCGTGCGGGCGGCGATCCGGCGCGGCTGGGTGTGGCCGATCAGGCCCTGGACTCCGCGCCCCAGCTCCAGGCAGATCTTCGGGATCTGGGTGGTCTTCCCGGAGCCCGTCTCACCGGCCACGATCACCACCTGGTGGTCGCGGATCGCGGCGAGGATCTCGTCCTTCTTCTGGCTGACCGGCAGCTCTTCCGGGTACCGGATCGCGGGCACGGCGGCGCGGCGCTGTTCGACCCGCAGCTCGGCCTTGTCCAGGTCGGCGGCGATCTCGGCGGCGATCTTCTGCCAGGCGTCGGGCTTGCGGACCCGCCGGGCGCCCTCCAGCCTGCGCCCGATCCGCTGCTGGTCGCGCAGGGTCAGCTGGGGCAGGCGGGCGGCCAGCTCGCCCAGGCTCAGGCCCTCACTGGGTGCGCCGGCGGACTGGGCTACGGGAGAACTCACTGCGGGCATCCCTCTAGGTTCGCAAGGAGGTACGGCGGCGCGCACCTCAGTTTTTGAGCTCCTCCAGTGTCACAGCCACCGGCGGCCGCGCGCGAACCCCCTCTCCTGCGGGTGGCCGGGGCCGCCCGTGGACGGGGGCGGCCGGTGGGGCGGGCCTGGCGGCCGAGCATGGACACGGTGAGTCTCTGCACCACCGTGGACGGCAGGCTGCTGGGCACCGACACCGACTGGCTGCGGTGACGCCTCACATCGGCGGCGGCCCGGTGCCGGGGGACTCCAGCAGCGCCGCGAGGGCGCGCAGCGGGTAGGCACCCAGGGCGCCCGGGCGGCCGGCCAGGTAGCGGGCGCAGCGGGCGGCGTCCCAGCCGTGCGCCTCGCGCAGGCCGGCGGCGCAGTGCCGCAGATAGTGGGGGGAGGGCCGGTTGAGGTCGGCCCGGGCGCTGCGCCAGGGGGCGGTGAAGGTCAGCACGGGGTCGCCGTCGAGCCAGCCGGCGCAGATCAGCGTCTCGTACCGGCCCGGCCCGAGTTCGGCGCGGCCGGTGGCCAGGGCGGTGGCCAGGGCGGTGGCCGGGGCGTCGGCCGGGGCGGGCGGGGTGTCCGGGGCGAGGTGCATCTCCTGCGTCGCGATGTCGGCGAGCTGCCCGGCCGAGATCAGGTACGCCCTGGCCGGCAGCCGGCCGGGGTCGAGCGGGTCGTAGAAGGCCATGCCGCCCGTCCACACCCGGGACTCCTGGGCGAAGTGCAGCCCGCCGGGCAGCAGGACGGGCAGGCTCCGGGCGGGCGGGGCGCCGTCCCGGCAGCCCGGGTACGTACGGGCGCCGTCGGGCGGGCGGCCGCCGGTGAGGTAGTGGTCCAGGCGGGCGCGGTGCATGTTCGAGCCGTACGCGGCGTACCAGACCCGGGCCGGGGCGCCGGGCTGATCCGGCTGATCCGGCCGGTCCGGCAGCTCGGTGGGGTGCCGGTGGGAGGGGTACCGGGGGTGGCTGGCCACCCTTCCAGCTTGGCACCGGCGGGGAGCGGGCGGTGGTCGGGCGTCGGGGTTGTCGGGGTCGTCGGGAGGAGCCCGCGGGTCAGGGCCGGCCGCGTCGGCCGGAGCGGGCCCGGGCCCGCAGGGCAAGGCCGACCAGGAGGCGGACCGGCGCGCCCGGCCGCCGTACGCCCAGCGCCGCCCGCAGCGGCCCGTCCAGCAGGGTGGCGGCGACGGCGGGGGCCAGCGGCGCCAGCGGGCCGGGCAGCCGGTTGGCCAGCAGGCCGCCGGTCGCCGCCCACAGGGCCCGGCCCTCCGGGCTGGGCGCGAAGTCGCGGCTCTCGACCTCCGCCATCCACCGGGCCACCCCGGCGAGGTCGCCCCCGGGCGGTTCGGGCAGGCCGAGCGCGTCCGCGAGAGCGAGCTGGAAGGCGTGGGCCGCGTCCCGCTCGGCTTCGCCGACCGCCCTCGGCCCGTGCGCGTCGATGAAGCGCAGCGGGCAGACGGTGAAGCAGGCCAGCACGTAGTGCATCAGCTCGGGTGTGATGCCGGGCCGGTCGTGGATCCGGCGCAGCTCGGCGACCACCCGCCGCCCCTCGGCGCTCTGCGGGCCGTGCTCGATCAGCGCGAACATCGCGGCGCCGGTCGCCTTGCCCCGGGCGCGTGGATCGGTGGTCATCCGGCCGGTGCCGTGCAGCACGGTGGCGATGGCCGGGATGCCGAAGGTCCGGATGAAGCCGAGGGTGAGGCCGACCTTGGACTCCTGCGGCATCGTCTCCAGGACCAGCCGGGCGTACGCGTTGCGCGCGCCGTCGGCCCCGGTCACCGGGCAGGAGCGGCGGCGGCCAGGGCCTCGCCGGTCAGCGGCCCGCCCAGGCCGAGGGCGACGCGTACCAGGTGGGCCCGCTCCTCGCCCGGCTCCGCGTCCAGGCCGGGCAGAGTGACCTGCTCCTCGCGCGGGCGCGGCGGCACCCCGGCGTTGAGCGCCTCGACGGCGGAGCGCAGGGCGGCGGCCACGATCAGGGCGGCCCGCTCCGCCTCGTCCAGTGCGGCCCGCTCGGCGACCGCGGTGGTGGCCGCGACGACGGCCGGGTCGACCCAGGGGCGCAGGGTGAGCTGTCCGTCCCGGATCTCCAGCCCGCGCCGGGCGGTGCGCCACTCCAGGTCGCGCAGGGCCAGCCGTTCCGTCCAGGCGGAGGGCGGCGCCTCCAGCGCGAGGCGCCGGTCGGCCCGGTAGACGAGGTCCCAGAGCGGGCGCAGCGCGCGGTAGTCGCGGCGGCGGCGCAGCCAGGCGGCGCCGGCGGGGCCGGCGAAGCCGACGGTGATCAGTACGGCTCCGGCGGCCGCGAAGACGGGGCCGAGGCCGGTGCTCAGCCAGTCCAGGCCGGTGGCCCCGGCTCCGGCGGCGCCGACCGCGATGATCTTGCACAGGACGTACCCGCAGGCGGTCAGGGCGCCGCAGGCGATCAGCCGGATGCCGCGGCGCAGCCAGCCGGTGGGCAGCCGGGCGGCATGGCCCAGGCAGACCCGGCTGATGTCGATCAGCGCGAAGGCGAACAGGCCCTGGTAGACGGCCAGGAAGACGGCGATGGCCGGCTCGTTCGCGAAGGTGGTGTCGAAGGTCAGGGGTGTCTCGGGGCTGTCGGCGCCGCCCGCGAGGAACAGCGCGATCATGACCGGGACGAGGGCGGCGAAGACCGCCAGGCGCCGGCGTGCCCGCTGCCAGGTCTCGGCCGTGGCGGCCGCCCAGACGAGCGCGCCGGCCCGCTCGGTCGGCGGGGTCCAGATCGTCGCCAGTACGACGGTGGCGGCCGAGAACCCGGTGATCGCCAGGTAGACCAGTAATGTGGCCAGGTTGCCGACGTGGGTGATCCGGTCGATCAGCCGGTACAGCACGGGCGAGGCCATCACGAACGCCGTCGCGGGGGAGGCGATCGCCAGGGCGACCACGAGCAGTCCGCGGGAGGGCTCCCGGCGCCAGGCCCGGATCTTGAGGCCGGCCACCACCCAGGCCGCGGCGCCGATGCCCAGGTAGGCGAGGTCGAACGGTATGTCAGACATGCTGGCCCCTGCGGTGTTCCAGCGCGGGTGCCAGCTGGGAGGTCGTCCCGGCGCCGGGGGCCAGCACCAGGATGCGCATCAGCTCGGCGCCCAGCACCTCGGCCTCGGCCTCCGCCGCGTCGTCGTAGTGCGAGCGGCCGAGCACCAGGCGCAGCATCTCCGGGTCGATGGTGGGCAGTTCGACCCGGGCCGCCTCCTGGTCGGGCGGCGGGACCTCGGCCAGGTGCCCGCACAGCAGGTGGGCGAGCTCGTGGCAGATGATGTGGGCCTGGTGCAGGCCCGAGGTCTCCTGCTCGAAGTGGATCACGTCGGCGTCGGCCCGGCGCTCCACGAACCCGGACGGTTCGCCCACCCGCATCCGTCGGGGCACCAGCCGCACGGGACGCCCGACCCGGTCGGCGACGGCCGCGCAGAGCTCCTCCACCGTGCTCAGCGGCGGCAGGTCGAGCTGCCTGGCCATCGCCCTCATCCGGCGGCGGGTACGGGCCAAACCTTGCACGTGCTCCCCCTCGGGCAGCCGCCAGGCTCCCAGCGGCATCTCCTGATAGTCGGTCACGCCGCAGGGTTGCCGTCGGAGCCACCGTCGTCGGGCAGGCCGACCGCCCTGCGCAGCTGTTCCACAATAGTGAGGGCCGCGTCCTGCATCGCGGGCGGCAGGCCTGCCGCGCGCATCGCGATGCGCTCCACCCGGGCGTCGCGCAGCGCCTCGATCTTCTGCAGGTCGCGTTCGACGGCCTGGGCGGTGGCGGAGTCACTGAAGTAGTCCAGCGGGACCCCGAAGAACTTGGCGATCTTGACCGCGTTCTCCAGGCTCGGCTTCTGGGTGCCCTTGCGGAGGTTCCCGATGTACGTCCCGCTCAGGCCCGTCCCCTCGGCGATCTCCGAGTCGCGCCAGGGGCGGCCGAGGTCCTTGGGGTAGATCACCTTGATCAGGCGCCGGAACCTGGCCGCGAAGTCTGCGGAGCCCGCGGGCTCGTCGCCCTGACGGGGCCGAGGAGCCGGTGCTTCCGGCTGTGGAGTATCCGTGGACATGTGCCGGATCATAGAACGTTCTGACACTTCGCCAGAATCCTTCCCTCGTTCCGATCTGCACGATCGTTTGGGATGAACCGGGGAGAACGGTGCGAAACGCGTGAGGAATTGGTGCAATCCTCCTCGGCGTCGGCCACTCGATCCACGATAGTTGACACACCTTCAGTGCCGGTGCAGGATCGGGGCCCGTGGCCCGGGGCGCATGGCTTCCAGATCGTCCCGCGCTCCTGTACCGCATGCTCCGGGCGCCGCTGCCTCACGGGGGTGGGCAACGGCGCCCGGCGTGCAGCACGGGAGGCTCCACGGCATTCACGAGCAGCCCGCCGGGCCGGCCGGGGCCGTCGCCTGCGGGACGCGAGCTGAACCGACGCGAGCAGATGAGGCCCGGCCGTCAGATCCAGCCCTTCTCCTTCGCCAGCAGCCCGGCCTGGAAGCGGTTGGCCGCGCCCAGGCGCAGCATGATGTCGGCGACGTACCGGCGGAAGGTCCGGATCGAGACGCCCATCTCGCGCGCCGCCGCCTCGTCCTTCTCGGTACGGGTGAGGACGCCGAGCACCAGGCGCTCGGTCTCCGACAGCTGCGGTCCGGTGCCGGCCGGGGAGTCCTCGGCGGGCAGTTCCTCGGCGCTCTCCCAGACCTGCTCGAACCAGGCCACCGTGTTGGCCACCAGTCCGGCCTGGCGGACCACCAGGGTGGCCTGGAGGTGGTTGTCCGGGTCCACCGGCACCATCGAGACGCCGCGGTCCCAGATCACCATCCGCCGGATCGCCTGCTCGGTGCAGCGGACCTGGCCGCCGAGGGCGACCAGCTCCCGCAGGTAGGCGAGGGTCAGCGGGTCGGCGAGCGCCGCCGGGCCGACCACCGTGCGCCAGCGGATCCCCCGCCGCAGCATCCGCAGATCGGAGGGCCTGGCCAGCTCGATGCTCTCCGGCTGCCAGCGGTCCGGCACCAGTGCCATCAGCTCGCGGAATGTGAAGAAGGCGAGGTCGGCGAGGCGGGTGCGGATCGCGTCGACACCGTCGATCCGCTCGATGTCGCCCGCCGGCGCCTCCTCCATGCCGTGCCGGTGATCCTCTGCCAGGGAGGCGATCGCCTTGCGCGCCGCGCGCACCTCGTCGCTCTCGGCCTGGAGCTCGCCGAGCCGCTGGTCGATCAGCCACTCCACCGCCACCGCCGGGTCGGAGACCAGCACGGTGTGCCGGTCGGAGAGTCTCAACAGGCTTTTGGCCTGTAGTGATTCGAGTACTTCGTCGACCGCGTCGCGGTCCATCCCGAAGTCCTCGCAGGCCGACTCGGCGCCCCGCCCCGGGTGCCGGAGGAAGTACCGGTAGAGCCGCAGGTGCTCGGACGGCACCCCCACCGCGTTCAGTTCCACTGCCGTATCCCCCGTGCATCTGTTCGATGACAGCATCGTGCCATCCGCTGCCACTTCTGACCGTGGATGGGGTGGATCAGTGCCGCCACGATGAAGGCATGGCAAAGATCTCCTCCACGGCGGCCCGCGGGACCGCCCGTTCCGCCTCCGGGTCCGACGAGGGCTCCTCGGCGGCCGTCCGCCTCACCGGCGTCGGCAAGGTGTACGGCAAGGGCGGTGGCGCCGTCCACGCGCTGCGCGGCGTCACCATCGACATCCCGCGCGGCAGCTTCACCGCCGTCATGGGGCCCTCCGGCTCCGGGAAGAGCACCTTCCTGCACTGCGCCGCCGGCCTGGACCACCCCACCAGCGGCACCGTCCAGCTCGGTGGCACGGACCTGAGCGGGCTGGACGAGACCCGCCTGACCCACCTGCGCCGGGACCGGATCGGCTTCGTCTTCCAGGCCTTCAACCTGCTCCCATCGCTGACGGTCACCCAGAACATCACGCTGCCGCTGCGGCTGGCCGGCCGCCGGGCCGACCAGGGCTGGCTCTCGGAGATCGTCGAGCGGGTCGGCCTCGGAGGCCGCACCGAACACCGGCCCGCCGAGCTGTCGGGCGGCCAGCAGCAGCGGGTGGCGATCGCCCGGGCACTGGTCACCCGCCCCGAGGTGGTCTTCGCGGACGAGCCCACCGGCGCGCTCGACACCATGACCGCCAAGGAGGTGCTCGGTCTGCTGCGCCAGACCGTCGACTCCCTCGGCCAGACCGTCGTCATGGTCACCCACGACCCGGTCGCCGCCTCCTACGCGGACACCGTGCTGTTCCTCGCCGACGGCGACATCGTCGACGCGATGACGGCGCCGACCGCCGACCGGGTCGCCGAGCGGATGAGCCGACTGGGAGCGTGGGCCTGATGTTCGCCCTCGCCATGAGTACGCTGCGCGCCCGCAAGGGCGCCTTCGTGGGCGCGTTCGTCGCGCTGCTCTGCGCGGCCGCGATGGTCACGGCCTGCGGGGCACTGCTCGACACCGGCCTGCGCGGACGGATCCCCACCGAGCGCTACACCGGTGCAGCCGTCCTGGTCACCGCCGACCAGGAGGTGCACTGGGACGAGTCGAAGAAGGGCAAGACCAAGGTCAAGTCGAAGCCGCTGACCGAGCGGGCCTGGCTGGACGCCGCCACCACCGGCCGGCTCACCGGCCTCGCGGGCGTACGGGCCGTCGTCCCCGAGCTCACCTTCCCCGCCCAGGTGCTGCTGCCCGGCGGCCGGGCCGTGGGCGGCGACTCCTTCGGCCACGCCTGGGACTCCGCCCCACTCACCCCGTTCGCGCTGCGTGAGGGGCGCGCCCCCGCCTCGGCCGACGAGGTGGTCCTGGACGCGGCCCTGGCCCGGGGCGCGGGCGCCCGGGTGGACTCCACCGTCACCGTGCAGTCCACCGACACGCCCAGGACGTACCGGGTCGTCGGCCTCGCCCTGCCGCAGGCCGGCGCGCCGGGCGGGGAGGCGCTGAGCCGTCAGTCGTCGGTGTTCTTCGCCGCGCCGGAGGCACAGCGGCTGGCCGGGCACCCCGGCCGGGTCTCGGTCATCGGCCTGCTGGCCGAGCCGGGCACCGACATCGCGGCGCTGCGCGGCCGGGTCGCCCAGGCGCTGGCCGGCACCGGCGCCAAGGTCCGTACCGGCGACGAGCGCGGCCCGGTGGAGTTCCTCGGCGCCGACAAGGCCCGGGTGGGCCTGGTCAGCCTGGGCGCCGCGCTCGGCGGGACCTCGCTGCTGGTGGCGATGCTCGTGGTGGTCGGCACCTTCGCACTGTCGATCCAGCAGCGCTCGCGCGAACTGGCGCTGCTGCGCGCCGTGGGGGCGACACCCCGTCAGCTCCGTCGGCTGGTCGGCCGGGAGGCCCTGGTGGTCGGCCTGCTCGCGGCGGTGCCCGGCGCGTTCGCCGGTCTCGGACTGGCCCGCTGGATGTACGGCCGGTTCGTCGCGGTCGGCGCCCTGCCCGACACCCTGGAGCTCACGCTGAGCGCGTTCCCGCCCTGCGCGGCGGTCCTCGCCACGCTGCTCGCCGCCTGGGCGGCGGCCAGGGTCTCGGCCCGCCGGCCCTCCCAGGTCCGCCCGACCGAGGCGCTCGCCGAGGCGGCCGCCGGCAAGCCCCGCCCGGGCGCGGTACGCCTGACCGTGGGGGCGCTGATCACGGTCGGGTACGTCGTGCTGCTGCTGGTGCTGCGCGGCCTGGAGACCGAGGCGGCCGCCACGCCCGTCACCTACCTGACCGTCGTGCTCGCCGCGGTGGCCGTGGCACTGCTCGGCCCGCTCACCACCCGCGCCGCCACCGCGGTGCTCGGGCTGGTCACCCGGGCCGTCTCCCCGGCGGCCGGCTTCCTCGCCGCAAGCAACACCCGGGCCAACGCCCAGCGGCTCGCCGCCGTCGTCACCCCGCTCAGCCTGGCCGTCGCGATGACCTCCACCATCCTGTTCACCCAGACCACCGCCGACCACGCGGCCCGCGAGCAGGCCGTGGCCGGCTCCGTCGCCGGCCAGGTGCTGGCCGCCTCCGGGCCGGGCGTCCCGGCGGCCGCGGCCGAGGCCGTCCGCGCCGTACCCGGCGTCGACGGCGTGACCGAGGTCGTCCGGACCGCCGTCCGGGCCGGCCGGGACAAGTTCCCCGCCCAGGGCGTCACCCCGCAGGGGCTGGCCCGCACGCTGGACCTCGACGTCATCTCCGGCTCCCTGGACGCCATGGCCGAGGACACCGTCGCGGTGAGCCGGCTCGCCGCCGAGACCAGGAGCGTCGCGGTCGGCGATACCCTCAAGGTCACCCTGGGCGACGGCACCGAGGTCGCGCTGCGCGTCGTCGCGGTCTACCGGCGGGGCCTCGGCTTCGGCGATCTCACCCTGCCCCGCGCGCTGGTCGCGGCCCACACCGACAACCCGATCAGCGGCTCGGTGCTCGTCCACGGCACCGCCGCCCCCGCCGCCCTGCAGACGGCGCTGCGCGACTTCCCCGCGGTACGGGTGCTCGACCGCCGGCAGACCGACGCGGCACGGCAGGCCCAGTCGACCACCCGGGCGCAGGTCAACTACGTCGCGATGGGCCTGATCATCGCCTTCACCGGGATCGCGGTCGTCAACACCCTGGTGATGGCCACCTCGGCCCGCCGTCGGGAGTTCGCCCTGCTGCGCCTGGTCGGCACGACCCGCCGCCAGGTCCGCGCCGTGCTGCGGTGGGAGACGCTCACCGTCGTGCTGCTCGCCGTCGCCCTCGGCACGGCGGTGGCCTACCTGACCCTCGGTGCCTTCGCCACCGGTATGACCGGCGGCAGTCCGTACGTGCCGCCGCTCAGCTACCTCGGCGTCATCGGCGCGGCGGCCGCGCTCGCCTTCGCCGCCACCGGCCTCCCGCTGCGTGCGGCGCTGCGCACCGCCGCCGTCGACGCGATCGGCGCCCGGGAGTAGCGCGGCCGGCCGGCCCGCGTGGCGCCCCGGCCGACCGCCGGCGTACGGACCCCCGTACGCCGGCGGCCGGCTCTGTCGTCGGCCTCGTTTGCCGGCGTTCGGTGGCTCGCGGTCGCCGCTCAGGCCAGCCCGCCCGCCCCGGTGTCTCGAAAGCGGCCCGGGAAGAAGGAGCTGGCGCCGCTGATCGCCGCACTTCCCGAGACGGAGAAGAACGATCTCCTGTTGCGCCTGGCCATGGGCGATGAGCCTCAGCTGGGAGCCGAACTCCTGCGCCGACCGCGTGGCGAACCGCCTGCCGTGACCGTGCCGGGGCAGCGCTCAGCCGCAGAACTGCTGGACGCAGCGCACACGCGAGCCACCGAACGCCTGCAGCGCGCCGAGCGGGTTCGAGCCGAGGCACGGGCGAAGAAGCTGACCGCCCCGGCCGCCGACGAGGAAGCGATCTGGCGCGAGGTAGAGAACCACGTAGCCCATGAGCAGGCGGCCCGCTACGACGTCGCCGTGGCCCTCCTGGTCGAGCTCCGTGACGCCTGCGACCACGTCGAACGCGGCCCTCTAGTTCCGGCAGCGGCTGGCCGCGCTCCGTGACCAGTACCGGCGCCTGCCCGGCCTGCTGCGCCGGCTCGACGACCGGGCCCTGCGGGGCTGACGCCCGTCCTTTCCGCATGGGGCACGCCGAGGGACACCGGTGGGCCCAGGCTGCAATCCGGCAGCTGGAGTCACTGACCCTCGGTCCAGAGCTGCTGGAGTCGCGCGATCGCCTGGGCCTTGTTCAGCTCGGCGACCTGGTCCTCGGCGAGCCCGACGCGGTTGATCAGCATGTGGACCAGATCTGCGGGGAGTGCCTCGCGTGGTGGCTCAGGCTCGCCTCGATCGGGGAGCGTGCCGTCCAGGACGCACGGCCAGAAGACGTCCTCCGTCACGTCCAGCTGATCGCGGAGGATGTGCGCCCACATGCTCGCGCCGTACGCGGTGCGGTCGACCGGATGCGACACCCGAGTACGCAGGATCCGCCCATCGGGGAGCCCGAACTCATAGGTGATGTGGTGGGTACCGGTGCGGCCGTGGCTGTCGTCCGATGCGTCTCCGACTGCACCGCTGTTGGCATACGAGTTGGCATACGGGGTCGCGATTCCGGAGGGCAGTGCCCAAAACCGTTGTTGCTGCTCATCCCTCGGCCCCTCCCGCTGGTGCGCGACGGATCCCGAAGCGTAGGACGTGGCGGAAATGTGTTCGCCGGTGGGGTGTCGTCGCTATACGATCACTCGGCCGACCGCTGAGGTGTCACGCGGGGCTCATTCGTATTCAGATCCCGGGGGACCGTTGAAGATCCGTCGTTCGCTTGCTGCTGCCGTCCTCCTTGCCACGGCCGCCGCACCCGTTGTCATGGGCGCCGCCCCGGCGTTCGCCGACACCGCCCCGGCGGGGCAGGAGCAGACCGACCCGGCCGAGGCGAAGGCGGACGAGGAGAACCGGGCAGCGATCGAGAGGCTGCTCGTCTACCCGAACGACTACCTGCTCACGGCCCCGAGCGACTACCTCCGCGAGCATGCGGCGATTGCGCTCGCCGGTGCCCCGGCGGACCGGGCGCACTTCCTCGCGGTGGAGGTGGACAAGATCCGCCTGGACGACGCGCGGGTCGCGATCCTGCGGATGATGAACGTCGGTGGTCCGACCGTGAAGAAGGCCGGCAACGCCGCGCTCGATTCGGACGGCATCGAGGTGCTCCGCGCCTTCCTGAAGGTCGGCCAGTACGCGGCCCGCGGGGAGGACGAGAACCGCGCCGAGGTGCAGCGGATCCTCGACGATCCGAAGAGTGGACCCGGTGTGCGCGAGGGTGCGCAGAAGGCGCTCGCGGGTACTGCCACGGACGTCGAGCACTTCCTCAAGGCGGGGCTGAAGACGGCCGCGGAGCACGACGACCGGGTCCTGCTCAGTCAGATCATGGCTCGTGGTGGCCCGGCGGTGCAGAAGGCCGCCAACGCCGCGATGTCCGGTACCGTCGAGGATGTCCGCGAGTTCCTGAAGACCGGCCAGTACATCGCCCGGGCGGAGGACGAGAACCGCGCCGAGGTCCAGCGCGTCGTCGACGACTCGAACACCGGCCGGCACGTCCGGGAGGCAGCCGAGAAGGCGCTCGCCGGCACCGCCGCGGACGTCGAGCACTTTCTGAAGGCGGAGCTGGAGCCGCTGCGGGCCAGCGACGACCGGATCCATGCCTCCCAGGTCATCGAGGCCGGGGGCCCCGAGGTCCAGAAGGCCGGCACCGCCGCGCTCAACGGCACCCTTGCGGACGTCCGGGCATTCCTGAAGGAGGGGCAGCTCACGGCCCGCGCCAAGGACAAGGCCGCCGCGAAGGCCCCTGCCGAGGCCGCGCAGAGCGACTCCGGTACCACTCTGCCGGCTGCCACCGTGGCCCCCGGCTCCGCCGCGGTGGTGCCCGCTTCCGTCATCACCGGCACGACGACCGCCTCGACCACGGTCCCCTTCACGGACGGCCAGGCCACCGGCGGCTCGCTGGCCGCCACCGGCTCGACCACCCCGCTCGGGCAGCTCGCCGCCGCGAGCGGCGCGGCCGTCCTGCTGGGCGCCGGCGCGGTCGCCGCCTCGCGCCGCCGTTCGCAGGCCTGATCACCCTCCTCCGTCGGCCGGCGCGCGGGTTCGCGCCGGCCGACGGAGTGCTTCCGTCACACCACCATCCGGGCTGGGAAGCCTTCGCGCGAATCGCATGCGCGGCATGCAAAAGGCTCCACCGAGAGATCTCGGTGGAGCCTTTGTGCTGTTCAGCAGCTGTGGCCAGGGCCGGGGTCGAACCGGCGACCTTCCGCTTTTCAGGCGGACGCTCGTACCAACTGAGCTACCTGGCCGTACTGCGACGCCTCTTGCGAGACGAGCGATCCTGACGGGACTTGAACCCGCGACCTCCACCTTGACAGGGTGGCGAGCTAACCAACTGCTCCACAGGACCTCGTGCGGATGGAATCCGCCCCGGCATCTTGCGATGCCGACTTTACTACGTTACTGCTGTGCCCCCAACGGGATTCGAACCCGTGCTACCGCCTTGAAAGGGCGGCGTCCTGGGCCACTAGACGATGAGGGCTTGCGGCCTGTCCGGCTGATTTCCAGCGTTCGGGGACGTCGAGAAGCATATGGGATCCCGGGCGGATCGCCAAAACGGGTTTGGTCCGGTCAGGGCAGCGGCCTGGCGGGAGGGCGGTGCGGGCGCCGGCGCGCGCCGGTCAGGACCAGCCGAGCTCGTCGAGCTCGTGGTCATCGAAGCCGAAGTGGTGGGCGACCTCGTGGATCACCGTGGTGCGGACCTCGGCGACCGCCTCCTCGCGGGTCTCGCAGTGCCGCAGCGTCGGGCCGCGGTAGACGATGATCCGGTCGGGCAGGACACCGGCGTACCACTCGCCACGCTCGGTGAGCGGGGTGCCCTCGTACAGGCCGAGGAGATCCGGGGTGGCGGGGTCGGGTTCCTCCTCCACGAACACGGCGACGTTGTCCATCATGGCCGTGAGCTGCGGGGGAATCTGGTCGAGGGCGTCGCTGACCAGCGTCTCGAAGTGTTCCCGGGTCATCTCCACCGGTTCATTGTCGGGTCTGCGATGACGGTGTGCCAGGTGATCGCGGCCGGTGTTTCATGGGGACATGAGTTCGCAGGAGTCCGTACGGGCGCCGGCCGGGCCGCTGCCGCGGCGGCGGCCGCCGGTGTGGCGCGGGCAGGGGCCGGCGGTGGCGGTGGTCGCGGTGGGCGGTGCGCTCGGGGCGGCGGCCCGGTACGGCGCCGGACTGCTCTGGCCGACGGCCCACGCGGCGTCGTTCCCCTGGACCACGCTGCTGGTGAATGTGACGGGGTGCGCGGTGATCGGCGTCTTCCTGGTGGTGATCACGGAGGGGCGTCCGGCGCACCCGCTGCTCCGGCCGTTCTTCGGCACGGGGGTGCTGGGCGGCTTCACCACGTTCTCCACGTACGCGGTGGATGTGCGCGGCCTGCTGGTGGCGGGCCGGCCGTTGCTCGGCTTCGGCTACCTGGCGCTGACGCCGCTCGCCGCGCTGGCGGCGGTGTGGGCTGCGGCCGGGCTGACACGTCGTCTGGTGCTGGGGCGGGTGCGGTGAACGAGCGCGGGCGCGGGCGCGGTCGCGGTCGCCGCCACGGGCCGGCCTCGGGGGCAGGTACGGCCGGGGCCGGGGCCGGCCAGCGGGAGTCCGGGGCGGCCAGGCTCGGCGGGCCCGCCCTGCGGGTGACGATCTTCGTGGGGGAGGACGACACCTGGCACCGTCGGCCGCTGTACAGCGAGATCGTGCACCGGGCGCGGGCGGCGGGGCTGGCGGGTGCGAGTGTGTTCCGGGGCATCGAGGGCTTCGGCGCCTCCTCGCTGGTGCACACCTCACGGCTGCTCTCGCTGAGCGCGGACCTGCCGGTCGCCGTGGTGATCGTGGACCGGGAGGAGCCGGTGCGGGCGTTCCTGCCGCAGCTGGAGGAGCTGGTGGCGGAGGGGCTGGTGATGCTCGACCACTGCGAGGTGGTCCGGTACGCGGGGCGGCCGGCGGTGGGCGGGTGAACTGGTTGCTGGTGGTGGCGGGCGCGCTGGTCGGCGCGCCGCTGCGGTACCTGACCGACCGCGCGGTCCAGTCGCGGCACGACTCGGTGTTCCCGTGGGGCACGTTCACGGTCAACCTCGTGGGCTGCCTGGTGCTGGGGCTGGTCACCGGTGCCGTGACCGCCGGGGCCGCGTCCTCACGGGTCCAGCTGCTGCTCGGGACCGGGCTGTGCGGGGCGCTCACCACGTACTCGACGTTCTCGTACGAGACGCTGCGGCTGGCGGAGGGCGGGGCGCGGCTGTACGCGGCGGCGAACGTGGTCGGCAGCGTCGTGGGCGGGCTGGCCGCGGTGTACGCGGGGGCGGGGCTGGCGCGCGGCATCTGGGGGTGAACCCGGGCGGGGCGTTGCGGGGCGGAGTGCTTCCGGCCCGGCCCGGGCTGCTGCGCCCCGGTCCCCGGCCCGCCACCCTCCTGGGCGCGCGCCCGTGTCCCCGTCGGTCGCGCGCGCGTTGGGCACCGGAAGCGGCCGTCTGCAGCGAGCGGCCTGGCTGGGCGGTGGAGAGGGAGCTCGTGACGACGATTCGTTCGGTTCGGTCAGGTCGGTCAGGTCGGTCGGCGCCGGTGGGTCAGGTGGTGCAGCTGGTGCAGTCGGGTGAGGCGGCCCGGGCCGCCCGGCGGGCAGCGTCGGCGCGGGCTCGGCGGGTACGGGCCGTGGCGGCCCTGGCGATGGCCGGCCTGGGGCTGACCGGGTGCATGTCGGTGGGCGCCAGTTCGGACCAGCACGGGACGGTCCCGGTCGGGCAGGTGGGCCCGTCCGGCAAGGCGGGTGGCGCCTCCGCCGGTCAGACGGCGGGCAAGGCGGCCGGGGGGCGTACGGAGCACACGGGCGGCGCGCAGGGTGAGAGCAGCAGCGTGGCGTCGGTGGCGACCCCGGCGGCCGGCGAGGGCTCCGGGGTGCCGGGCGGGACGGGCGCGGCGGTCGGCGCGGTGCCGGTACCCGGTACGGCGCCCGGTGAGGCCGGCTCGGGGGCCGCGACGGCAGGCAACGCCGCCGGGGGCGCGGGTGCCGGCGTGAGCCCCGTGGCGCACCCCGGCGGCGGACCCACACCCGCCCCCTCGGCCGGCGGGGGCAACAGGGCGGGCGGCACGGGCGGTTCCGGCACTACGGGCGGCTCCGGCGGCAACGGTGGCCCGGGCGGTACCGGCGGCGGTGCGGGCGGGGTCACCGCGGGGCCCGGCGGGGGCCCGGCGGCTTCACCGGCCGCCAGCCCCAGCGCGGCCCAGCCCAGCGCGAGCCCGGCCCCCGAGCACTCGGCATCCGCCCCGCCTGCCACATCAGCCCCTGAGCCGTCGCCCAGTAACTCCGGCAACTCCGGCAGCTCCGGATCATCGGCCTCGAGTCCGGGATCGGTCGGCCATTAGCGATCTGGCCAGGACATTTGCCTTTGATCCCGAGGTTCGTCTATGGTGGTAGATCGTTAGTTTGATCCATTTGATTGGCGCCCTATTCCCATCTGGCGCCCTTGGCGCGTTCCGGCGATCCGTGGCTGACCGCATAGAGGCGGTTGTGAACAGAACCCCGGACTTAGGCGCGTGCCACTTCCGGAAGGTTTTGCATGTCTCTCGTTGACGACGACCGCTTCGCCATGCCCGCGAGCGAGTCCGCCGCCGATGTCCCCGCCACCACCACCTCCGATGTCGAGACCGTCGACGTCGCCGAGATCGCCGAGATCGCCGCGGTCGAGGTCGAGACCGCCGCGGCCGACGAGGTCGAGGTCGAGGCCGAGGAGCTCACCGAGCCGGCCGAGCCCACCGTCACCTTCGGCGACCTGGGCCTGCACGACGACGTCGTGCGTGCCCTCGCCAAGCGCGGCGTCACCACCCCCTTCCCGATCCAGGCCGCGACCATCCCGGACGCGCTGGCCGGCAAGGACGTCCTGGGCCGTGGCCGTACCGGCTCCGGCAAGACCCTCAGCTTCGGCCTTCCGCTGCTCACCCGCCTCGCCGGCGGCGAGCGCACCAAGCCCAAGCACCCGCGCGGCCTGATCCTCGTCCCGACCCGTGAGCTGGCCATGCAGGTGGCCGACGCCCTGGAGCCGTTCGGCTCGGTGCTCGGCCTGAAGCTGAAGGTCGTCTGCGGCGGTACCTCGATGTCGAACCAGATCTACGCGCTGGAGCGCGGCGTGGACGTCCTCGTCGCCACCCCCGGCCGTCTGCGCGACCTGATCAACCGCGGCAGCGCCAAGCTCGCCGACGTCCAGATCACGGTCCTCGACGAGGCCGACCAGATGGCCGACATGGGCTTCCTGCCCGAGGTCACCGAGATCCTCGACCAGGTGCCGGCCGGCGGCCAGCGCCTGCTGTTCTCCGCCACCCTGGAGAACGAGATCGACGGCCTGGTCAAGCGCTACCTGACCAACCCGGTCACCCACGAGGTCGACCCGTCGGCCGGTGCGGTCACCACCATGACCCACCACATCCTCGTGGTGAAGCCCAAGGACAAGGCGCCGATCACCAACGCGATCGCCGCCCGCAAGGGCCGCACGATCATCTTCGTCCGCACCCAGATGGGCGCCGACCGCGTCGCCGAGCAGCTCATCGAGGCCGGTGTGAAGGCCGACGCGCTGCACGGCGGCATGACCCAGGGCGCCCGTACCCGGGTGCTGGGCGACTTCAAGGACGGCTACGTCAACGTCGTCGTCGCGACCGACGTCGCCGCGCGTGGCATCCACGTCGACGGCATCGACCTGGTCCTCAACGTGGACCCGGCCGGTGACCACAAGGACTACCTGCACCGCTCCGGCCGTACGGCCCGCGCAGGCCGCTCCGGCGCCGTCGTGACGCTCGTGCTGCCGCACCAGCGCCGTGGCGTGTTCCGTCTGATGGAGGACGCGGGCGTGGACGCCTCGCGCCACATCCTCGACCACGCCTTCGACCCGGAGGTCGCCAAGATCACCGGCGCTCGCTCGCTGATCGAGGTCCAGGCCGAGAGCGCCGCCGGCATCGCCGGTGCCGCCGAGCGTGAGATCGCCGACATGACCCGCCAGCTGGAGCGCGCGCAGCGTCGCGCCACCGAGCTGCGCGAGGAGGCCGACCGCCTCGCCGCCCGTGCGGCGCGCGAGCGGGCCGAGCTGGGCATCGAGGACGAGGCTCCGGCCGAGTCGGCGGAGCCGGCGCAGGCCTCGGCCGAGTCCGCTGCCGAGACGGTGGCCGCTCCGGCCGCCGCCGAGGAGCGCGTGCCGGCCTACCGCGAGGCTCGCGCCGAGCGTCCGTCCTACGGCGACCGTGACAGCCGTGGCGGCTCCGGCCGTGACCGTGACGACCGTGGTGCCCGTTCGGGTGGTTTCAACCGCGATGACCGTGGCGGCCGTTCGTTCGGTGACCGTGACAACCGTGGTGGCGGCTTCAACCGTGACCGTGACGACCGTGGTGCCCGTTCGGGTGGTTTCAACCGCGACGACCGTCCGGCCCGTTCGTTCGGTGACCGTGACAACCGTGGTGGCGGCTTCAACCGTGACCGTGACGACCGCGGCACCCGTTCGGGTGGTTTCAACCGCGACGACCGTCCGGCCCGTTCGTTCGGTGACCGTGACAACCGTGGTGGCGGCTTCAACCGCGACCGCGACGACCGCGGCACCCGCTCGTTCGGCGACCGCCCGGCGCGCTCCTTCGGTGACCGTCCGGCCCGCCCGTTCGGCGACCGTGACGAGCGCGGCAGCAGCAGCCGTCCGTTCTCCCGTCGGGACGACCACCGCTCCGGTGGCCGCCCGCAGGGTGCCGGCGGTGGCTTCAACCGCGATGACCGCGGCGGCCGTTCGTTCGGTGACCGCGACAACCGCGGCGGCAGCTTCAACGGCGGCGACCGCAAGCCGCGCTGGAAGAGCTGACGCTCGCTAGCTTCCGGACTCCGGGCCCGTTCCACTTCGGTGGGGCGGGCCCGTTGTCGTCGTACCCCTGCTGCGGCACTGCTGCTGTGCTGCCGCTGCTGCGGCGTCCGTGCTGCGGGCCGTGTCCTCGGTGTCCGGCCTCGCTGTCGCGGCCGTTGTTCTGGGGGTGAGAATAACCGGTGGCGGATGTGCGGCGGGTGCGCGTACGGTCTCGGGCATGAACAGACTGCATCAGGTAGCCGTGGTGAACGAGGAGATCGCCGGCCAGGGGTTCTACAGCGCCGCCGGGGGAGAGTTCGTCGAGATCCGGGAGCCGCTGGCGGTCGCACGGGCCGGTACGCGCTCGTACGCGCCCGAGGGGCTGGACGAGTTGCTGGCGAAGGGGGCGCCGGGCCCCGGCGCGAAGGCGGTCGAGGTCACCGCCGAGGGGAGCATGCAGGCCGCGCGGCGGCTGGTGGCGGCCGGTGCGGGCCGGGTCGGGGTGCTGAACTTCGCGTCCGCGCGCAACCCGGGCGGCGGGTACCTGCGGGGAGCCAAGGCCCAGGAGGAGGACGTCTGCCGCAGCGCGCTGCTGTACACCTGCCTGCTGGAGGCGCGCGACTACTACGAGGCGCACCGGGCCTCCAGTGACCTGCGGTACAGCCACCGGGTGATCTTCTCGCCGGGTGTGCCGGTGATCCGGGGCGAGGCGGGCGAGCTGCTGGCGCAGCCGTACGAGGTCGCGTTCCTGACCTCGCCCGCGCCCAACGCCGGCCAGCTGGAGCTCCGCCGGCCCGGTACGGACGTCAGCGGGGTGCTGGAGGAGCGTGCGCTGCGGGTGCTCGCGGTGGCGGCGGAGCACGGCGTCCGGGAGCTGGTGCTGGGCGCGTGGGGCTGCGGGGTGTTCCGTAACGACCCGGCGCAGGTGGCGGCAGCCTTCGACGCGGCCTTGGAGCGGTACGGCGCGGCCTTCGACCGGGTGGTGTTCGCGGTCTGGGACCGCACACCGGTGTCGGCCAACCGGTCCGCGTTCGAGGCCCGCTTCGGCGCGGCGTCAGGCGCCGGGGCAGGTGCGACGTCAGGTACGACGTCAGGTGTCCGGCGTGGTGCCTGAGACGTGGGGGTGAGACGCGGGACGTGCGGTTTACGGCGCGGCCGCGGTGCGGCCGCCCGGCCGTCGGGGTCAGTCCCGGCGGTTCGCGGCGGCGGTCACGGCGGTGGAGGTCGCGGCGACCACCCCGGTGACGGTGAGGACGGCCGGCCAGGCGCCGATCTTCTTCGCCAGTGGGTGTGAGCCGCCGAAGGCCGCCACGTACAGCCCGGTGAGCGCGGCGGCACCGGCCGTGCCCACCTGGCGCTGCCACTGGACGGCGGCGGTGGAGCCCGCCGCCGCGAGTACCGCGCCGCCGAGCTCGCGCCTTCCGCTCCAACGGGCCACGCCGTAGCCGCCGATCAGGCCGGTCGCCGCGACGAGCGCGGTCGGGATCTTCGCCATCGTCCACTCCAGGATCGGGCCGACGGGCCGGGCTCTCCGCCCGACCCCCGATGTTCCGGCCGCTGATTGCTGCTGCTCTGCTCTGCGCTGCTCGTCCGACGATAGCCCGGCTGCGCTCGCCCGGGCCGGGCCGGGCGCGTGACCTTGGGCTGCGCCCCCGGGACCGGCCCGGCCTTCCTCCACCCCCGTCACTGACCGAACTGCGAGCCGGGTGCCGCCTTCGCCAGCAGGGCCGCGGCCTCGGCGGCCGGCAGGACCCGCTCCAACACCAGGTCGCCGGCGATGGCCGGGATGAGCCGGCCGGCCGGCCAGCTCCGCTCGTACGGCGGCGGATCAAGCACCAAAATGCGGATGCCGTCCACCACCGGGATGTCGATCGGCGCGCCCTCGTTCCAGATCCACGTCCCGTCCATGGCGACCAGGTTGAACGAGCCGCCGGTGAGCAGGCGTCGGCCCGGTGCCAGATCGGTGTCCCGGGACACGGCCACGACCTCCGGGTCGGGCGCCGTCCCCGGCAGGTGGCCGCCGCCGATCAGCACATCGGCCAGCAGCGTGTGCAACTGGAAGGTGTCGGTCAGCCCGCTCATCCGCAGCCGGTATCCCGTGCCGGTCGGCCGGTGCAGCACCAGCAGTGGTTCGTCGTCCAGGGTCTTCGCGGAGTGCACCAGGCACTTCATCTCGGGCCCCACCTCGCCGTAGCTGCTGGCCAGTTCGAGCAGGACCTCGCGGACGCCGTGCGCGGCGGCCGACAGCCGGACGGGCGCGTGGGCGAGTACGGCGTTGGCGGCCATCTCCCAGAGGTGGACGGTCCACCAGCCGGTCACGGCCCGCTCGGCCCTGGGCGAGGCCGGTCCGCCGAGCCGGGCCATGGCCTCACCCGGGTCGTCCTGCTCGGGATCGGGGAGTTCGCCGCCGCCGGTCCGCTTCCACAACTCAGTGAGCAGCAGCGCGGCTTCGAGCGCCCGGCGCGTCCCGCCGAGGATCGGGCCGGCGCAGGCCAGCGGGTCCGCGCCGCGTTCGACACAGGCCCCGGTCATCACGGCCAGGAAGGCCCTGGGCCAGGCCGGCACCTCGCCGAGCAGCCCGGCCAGCCGTGGCCCGGCCTCGGCGGCCTCGGCCGGCCCGGCGCCCTGCAACGCCTGCTGCACCGGCCCGACGGCGGCCTCGAAGGCCGCAGGGTCCCCGCTCACGACGGCGTGCTCCAGCGCGTCGATCACCGCCCCCATGGCGCTCTGGCCCGCGGCAGCGGTCTCGGTCCTGTCGTTCGAGTGAATGGGATCGGACACCATCCAGGCAGCATAGGCGCGCCGCCGCCGCGCGCGTACCGCCGTCCCACCGGCTGCCGCCCAGATTGCCTGACAGATCGTGAGGCGAACTGCCCACTCCGGTCAGCCCGGTGATCCATACTCGCGCGGTGACCGCCGCCGAGCGCGCCAGTCACCACGCCACCGGCCACGCAGTTGACCACACCACCGGGACCGCCCTGCGCGTCAGCCCGCCGGCACTCGTCTTCGACCTCGTGTTCGTCTTGTGGATGTACGACGCCTTCAGGCACCCCCACCCAGTGGTGACACCTGGAGCGGGTGCAGGAGGTCTAGTCGTGCGGCCACCGCTCTCGATGGTGCTTGAGGAACGTCGGTCGAATCTCGTGGCGCTTGTCTCGACGCAGATCGCCCACCAGCGCATGGTTTGCTGAACGGTCCACCACGTTGAACTCGGCATCGATGTAGATGGCGCCGAGATCAAAGCGGACATGGCAATTCGGGCAGAGGCAGAGAATGTTGGACTCAATGTCGGGACCGCGATGCGGCTTGCCGAGGGCCCTGATGTGAGCGCCCTCGCTATAGGGGGTGCCGTCGGGTCCAATGAGGCGTACTGCACAGACCTGACAGGTGTGGTTGTGCCATTCCTTGACCCGACGCGCGACCGCGGATGAGCGCACTATTCGTTGCACCGAGTACGTCTTGCTGGCGGGCAGCTCGGCGTCTCCCTCGGGGGAAAGGAGCGCTGCCGCGAAGGCATTCTCGATCGGTGACAGCTCCTGCTGGATATAGGGCAGGCGACTGATCTTGAATTGGCAGATGGTGTATTCAGAGCGCCCCTTGACCTGGAGCGCAGAGTTGATCTGGTAGAGGCCGTCGTAGCGGTAGCCCTGAGAGGGGGAGTAGAGCGGGTCTCCTTCGCTGCCACGGATGATCCTTACCGGATAGCCCTTCTGGTAGCTGCGGAGCAGTGCCGCATTTCCCTTGTTCTCCCAGTCTTGATCAGCAATCCGTGGGCCACCACCGGCGGGCCGGCGATGGTAATCCAGTGCTTAGAAATCGCCGCGATTGTCCGATTTGCTGGACTTCGTTTGGCTATTCACCGGTCAGGGACTCACGCAGAGCGGCGAGCTCCGGGTCCGTCACGCCGTGGAAGCGCAGGTAGGCGGGGATGGAGGTGTGGTGGGTGTGGATCCAGTGGAGGGAGGAGTGGAGGAGGGCGGCGGTGACGGGGCGGGAGGTGCGTTCGGCGCCGGATTCGTCGATGTAGGGGGTGGGGCCGGCGAGGAGGCCGAGGCCGGCGTTGGAGTGGAGGTAGTCGGCGGTGATCTCGGTGGCGGAGGCGCCGAGGAGGGACTGGATGACGGCGATGGTCAGGCCGGTGCGGTCCTTGCCGACGGCGCAGTGGACGAGGGCGGGGAGGGCGCCCGGGGTGGCGAGGTGGCGGACGGTGGCGGCGATGGAGGGGCCGCCGTGCTCGGCCATGAAGGGGTAGAGCTCGGCCTGCTCCTCGGGCCACGGGTGGTCGCCACCGGTGCGGTCGGCGGGGAAGGTGGGGAGGTTGAGGGCGACCGGGTCGAGGCCGTGGTGGAGGTCGGGCCGGGTCTCCAGTTCGGCGGGGCTGCGCAGGTCGATGACACTCCGCACGCCCAGGGCCTTGAGCCGCTGCGCGCCCTCGGGGGTGAGGTGGTGGAGGGAGCCGGAGCGGTAGAGGCGGCCGGGGCGCAGCGCCCCGATGCCCCCGGCGTCGCGGAAGTTGCGGACGCCGGGGATGTCGATGAAGGCGGAGGCGGCGTCGTCGGCGGGGGCTGCGTCGGGCTCGCGATCGGTCATGAGGCCAACGGTAGGCGCGCGGGCCCGGCCGGGCGGGCAGATCGGGGAAGTGGGAGGAGGGCGGTTGGGAGGGAGGTGGCCGGGTCAGCGGCCGCCGGCGACATCGATGAAGGCGCCGGTGGAGTAGGAGGAGGCCGGCGAGAGCAGGTACAGGATGGCCTCGGCCACCTCCTCGGGCTGCCCGCCTCGCCCCATCGGGAGGTTCGGCGCCACTCGGTCGACGCGGCCCGGTTCGCCGCCCAGGGCGTGGATGCCGGTGTGGATCAGCCCCGGGCGGACGGTGTTGACCCGGATGCCCTCGCCTGCCACCTCCAGTGCCAGTCCGCGGGTCATCGAGTCGATGGCGCCCTTGGACGCCGCGTAGTCGACGTACTCGTTGGGTGAGCCGAGCCGGGACGCCGCCGAGCCCACGTTGACGATCGCGCCGCCGCGGCCGCCGTACCGGGTGGACATCCGGCGGACGGCCTGGGCCGCGCACAGGAACGGGCCGGTGATGTTGGCCGCCCAGATGCGGGTGAGCCGCTCCTCGTCGAGGGCGTCCAAGCGGGACTGCTGCTCCAGGGTGCCGGCGTTGTTCACCAGGGCGGTGAGCGGGCCGAGTTCGGCGTCGATGGTGGCGAAGAGCCGGTCGACCTCGGCGCTGCGGCTGACGTCGGCCCGGACGGCGATGGCCGTGCCGCCGGCCGTCCGGATCCCGGCGGCCACGGCCTCGGCGGCCTCGGCCTCGGCGCGGTAGTTGACGCAGACGTGGTAGCCGCGCAGGGCGGCGAGCCGGGCGGTGGCGGCGCCGATACCACGGCCGGCGCCGGTGATCAGTACGACCTCGCTGGACATGCCCCGACCGTACCGGAGCGGCCTTCGGCCCGTGGCCGGCCGGGGGATCGGGCGCCGGGGGCCCGCCGGGGATCAGGTGCCCGCGGTCGGCCGCCGGGGATCAGGCGCCCGCGGCGCGCAGGGCGGCGATCTTCGGGGCCCGGCTCTTGGGCGAGTCCAGGCTGAAGCGGCGCGCGTCGCCGAGCTGGTCGCGGACGAAGGCCTCGGTACGGGCGACGGCCTCGCGCAGCGCCGCGTCCGGCGGGACGAACAGCTGGTGGACGATCTCCCGTTGCTCGGTGTCGTACTCCCAGAACCCGACGATCCGGCCGCGGTCCAGCACGATGTGCGTCTGCGGGTCGGCCTCGGAGCCGAAGCTGTGCCCGGCCCGGGAGGCGGGGACGGAGCGTTCGGCGTCGGCCGGGTCGATCAGGCGGGGCAGGTCGCGGTGCAGCAGGTGGATGCCGTCGATGCCGGCCAGCAGGGTGTACTGCGGCTCGGCCGGGGTGGTGAAGTCCGCGAACTCCTCGGCCAGTTCGGGCAGCATCAGCAGCTCGGTACCGGGCAGCGGGATCAGGCCGCTCTCGGCGGCGGCCGTCCTGGCGGTCGCGGCGGTGAAGCCGGAGAACCAGCGGAAGTGCTTGAGCGAGGCCGGGCCGGCCCAGGAGAAGTACCGGCGGGCGAGGTCGGCGGCGGTGCCGGCGACCGGTTGGTCCCAGCTGACGTAGCCGTAACGCTGCTGGTCCAGGCGGCCGTTGACGGGCACCCGGCGGATCTGGCCGCGCGCTTGCATCAGGCCGAGCGCCAGCGGGAGGGTGGTCGACTGGCCGCGCTTCCTGCCCGCCTCGCCGAGGCCGCGCACGGCGTCACCAACCACCTGCCTGATCGCGAGGGGTTCCAACGGGGTGTCGGGGGTGAGGGCGTGGGTGATGGCGAGGGCGAGCTTCTCGACCTCGTCCCTGGTCACCCCGAGGTGCTTCGCCGCGGCCGCCAGCTCGCCCTCGGGGGTGCCCGCGCCGACGGCCAGGCCGAGGGCGAAGTCACCGGCCGGCAGGACGTAGGTGCAGCCGCGGGCGGACGGCAGCTCGTGCACCTGGAGCGAGGCGATGGCCGCGTCCACCGCCTCGCGGGCCAGCCCGGCCCGGGCGAACAGGCCCAGGTACGGGCCCGCTCCGCCCACCGAGCGGGCCCAGCCGGTGGCGGCCAGCACCTGCTGGGCGGTGGCCCCGGCGCGGGCGCCGTCCAGCCACTGCCGGTGCGCCCACCAGGCCCTGAGCTTGGCGGTGGGGATCTCGGGGTGCGCCAGGGGAGCGTTCGCCATGGGGTCAGTATCGGCGCCGGGCGGCTGGGGAGGGGGCAGCGACGTACCAGGAGGGGGCGGCAATTCGGCGGCGCCGGCAATTCGGTGGCCGCGAGCGGGCCGGACGGGCAGACTCGGCCGTCACCGGTCGGCACCGGCCGTACCGGCACCGGCCGTACGGTGCCCCGTGGCTGATGCGGGGAGACGAAACCGGGAGGCGAAACCGGTGGACAGAGCCGGTAGACGAAGAGGAGGCGGCATGCCCGAGAACGTCCTGCTGAGCGGCATCGTCGGCTCCACCGCGTACGGCCTGGCGCACGCCGGTTCGGACGTCGACCGGCTGGGCCTGTTCGCCGCGCCCGCCGAGGAGTTCCACGGCCTGGGGCGGCCCGCCGAGTCCCATGTGACGACCGCCCCGGACCGCACGCTGCACGAGGCGGCCAAGTGGTGCCGCCTCGCGCTCGGTTGCAACCCGAGCTCCTCCGAGCTGGCCTGGCTGCCGCCGGAGCTGTACGAGGTCCGCACGCCGCTCGGTGAGGAGTTGATCGCCATCCGCGGTTCGTTCCTCAGCTCGAAGGCCGTCCGCGGCTCCTATCTCGGGTACGCCGAGCAGCAGTTCAGGAAGCTGCGGACCCGCGACACCGCGGACCGCGCGGGCCGGGCCAGGGCGGCCAAGCACGCCCGGCACCTGGTCCGGCTGCTGGAGCAGGGCACGCGGCTGCACGAGAGCGGTGAACTGGTCGTCCGCCCCGCCGAGCCCGAGCGGGTACGCGAGCTGGGCGAGCGGATCGCGGAGCGGCCGGAGCTGGCGGCCGAGCTGCTGGCGGACGCCGAGCGGCGCTTCGACCGCCGCGGTGTGCTGCCCGGTGCTCCGGACCCGGCTCCGGCGGAGGCCTGGCTGCGCCGGGTCCGGGCCGCCCACTACACCTGGGCCGCGGACCCGGTGGCCGGCTGACCGGCCGCGCCGTCCGGACGGCATCGCAGCGGGCCCCGGGCCGCTCCGAGCCGCTCCGGGCACCCGGCGCGCCCTGGCAATCCGCTGGCCAAGGCCTGGGCCGTACCGGGTAGGATCACCCCGCAGGCGCCGTACCGCGACAGCGGGGGGTGCAGGTCGGCGGGGCGCTAGCTCAATTGGCAGAGCTGCGGACTTTTAATCCGTAGGTTGTGGGTTCGAGCCCCACGCGCCCCACAGATTTTCCCGGCACTCGACGCGTCCGATGCGTCCGGAGCCGACGCGACGGCACCCCGGCCATGCTCCACGGCCGGGGTGCCGCGCTGTCTCGTTCTGTCCCGTCCCGCTGCTGCATCGGCCTGCACCAAGTGGGGGGCGGGGAAGCCAGGTTGGTCCTGGCCGCGGCGACGCTGCCGGGAACCGGGGCCCTGGCGGGGGCTCGGCCAGGGCGTGCGGCGGCTCGCGGCGCGTGCCAGGCTGGCCGCGAGGGGGCCGGGAACCCTGGAGGCGTGTCCATGACCGAGATCGCGATGCAGATCGACGTCGCCGCACCCCGCGCCGTCGTGCTGGCCGCGCTGAACACCCACGACGGGCTGATCAGCTGGTGGACGACGGCCGTGGACCGTGACGGTGAGGTGCTGCTGTTCGACTTCCCCGGGGTGCCCGAGCCGTTCCGGCTTCGCCGCGAGCGGGCCGACCTGGAGCGCGTGGTCTGGGCGAACGTCGGTTCCTTCCCGCCGCACTGGGCCGGCACCTGGATCAGCTGGGACCTCTCCGACAACCCGGACGAGCCCGGCCGGACCCGGCTGCTGTTCCGGCACGGCGGCTGGCAGCCGGGCACCGAGGAGGGCGTGCCGATGGTGGCCGGCACCTGGGCCGAGCTGCTGGTGCGGCTGAAGGACTACGCGCAGAGCGGCAAGAGCCAGCCCTACTTCGTCAAGAAGTGAGTCCGCACGGTCAAGAAGCAGTGAGTCCGGGCCGGGCATGGCCGCCCGCCCGCAGCTCCGTCCGGTGGCGGGATCTGGGCCGCGCGACGAAGGTGGGCCGTGTGGACCGTCCGCCGTCCGGACGTGGCGCGGCGGCCCGGACCCACCGCTAGGAGGACAGCAATGCCCGTAGTCACCTCTCCGTACCGGCCCGGCACCCCCTGCTGGGTGGACCTCATGGTCAAGGACCAGCAGGCGGCCCTGGACTTCTACCGCGACCTGTTCGGCTGGCAGGGCGAGGTGGGCCCGGCCGAGTACGGCGGGTACGCGGTCTGCGCGCTGAACGGGAGGCCGGTCGCCGGGATCATGGCCGCGATGCCGCAGGAGGGCCGGCCCGAGCCGCCGACCGTCTGGACCACGTACCTCGCCTCGGACGACGCCGACGCCACCGGCCGGGCGATCGCCGAGCACGGCGGCACGATCATGTTCCCCGTCACGGACGTCGGGACCACCGGCCGGATGCTGGTCGGCGCGGACCCGACCGGCGCGGTGTTCGGTGTCTGGCAGCCGCTGGAGTTCTTCGGCGCGCAGGTCGTCAACGAGCCCGGCGCGCTGACCTGGAACGAGCTCAACACCACCGACGTGGAGGGCGCCGGCACGTTCTACCACCGCGCTCTCGGGCTGCGCCCGGCCACCATCCAGGGGATGCCGGGCTACTACTCGCTCAACGTGGGGGACCGCACGGTCGGCGGTGCGCAGCCGGTGCCCGACTACCTGCCGGACGGCACGCTCCCGCACTGGATGGCGTACTTCTCGGTCGACGACTGCGACTCGACCGTGGACGCGCTGGTCAAGGCCGGCGGCTCGGTGATCCAGCCGCCGTTCGACATGCCGGCGGGCCGGATGGCGGTGGTCCAGGACCCCCAGGGCGCCCTGTTCGCGCTGATCGCCTCGCCCGACTCCCCCTGAGCCCCCGCCCGACTCCCCCTGATCCCCGCCCGGGCCCCGCCCGCCCCGCCCGGCCCCCCGCCGCGGCGGGCCTGCCGAGCCCCCGGTGTCCCGCACCCCCGCCCCGGCGGCGCTCCGGCGCCGCCGGCCCCAGGGGGTACCGCCACGATTCGGGAGTAGGACCGCACACATGCTGGGTCTTCCGGACGACATCCGCGCCTTCCTCTTCGACCTCGACGGTGTGCTCACCCAGACCGCCGAGGTCCACGCGGCCGCCTGGAAGGACACCTTCGACTCCTTCCTGCGCGCCGAGGCGGCCCGTACGGACGAGGAGTTCGTCCCGTTCGACGCCGTCGCCGACTACGACACCTACGTCGACGGCCGGCCGCGCCTGGACGGCACCAGGGCGTTCCTGCGCAGCCGGCGCATCGACCTCCCGGAGGGCGGCCCCGACGACCCGCCGGGCACCCGCAGCGTGCACGGGGTGAGCACCGCCAAGAACGACACCGTGCTGCGCATGATCCACGACCAGGGCGTGCAGCCGTACCCGGGCTCGGTGGAGTACGCGCACCGGCTGCGGGTGCTCGGGCTGCCCCGGGCCGTGGTGTCCTCCAGCGCCAACTGCCGCGACGTGCTGCGCGCGGCCGGGATCGAGGGGCTCTTCGACGTGGTGATCGACGGGGTGGTGGCCCGGCGCGAGGGCCTGCCGGGCAAGCCCGCCCCCGACACCTACCTCGCCGCCGCCAGGGCGCTGGACACCCCGCCCGAGCACGCCGCCGTCTTCGAGGACGCGCTCGCCGGGGTGGCCGCCGGGCGGGCCGGCGGCTTCGGCGCGGTGGTCGGCGTCGACCGCACCGGGCAGGCCGAGGAGCTGCGCCGGCACGGCGCGACCGTGGTGGTGCGCGACCTGGCCGAACTGATCCCGGGGGAGGAGCCGTGACCAGCCAGGACAACTTCACCGTCGACCCGTGGCAGATCGTCGAGCACACCCTGGACCTGACCGGGCCGGCCCGCGCGGAGTCCGTCTTCGCGCTCTCCAACGGCCATATCGGCCTGCGCGGCAACCTGGACGAGGGCGAGCCGCACGGCCTGCCGGGGACGTACCTGAACGGCGTGTTCGAGCTGCGCCCGCTGCCGTACGGCGAGGCGGGCTACGGCTACCCGGAGTCCAGCCAGAGCGTCATCAACGTGACCAACGGCAAGATCATCCGGCTGCTGGTGGACGACGAGCCGTTCGACCTGCGCTACGGCGAACTGCACGGCCACAGCCGGACGCTGGACTTCCGGGAGGGCGTGCTGCGCCGTCAGGTGGAGTGGACCTCGCCGGCCGGGCGGACGGTGCGGGTGACGTCCGCCCGGCTGGTCTCGCTCACCCAGCGCGCGGTGACGGCCGTGGACTACCGGGTGGAGGCGGTGGACGGTCCGGTCAGGATCGTGCTCCAGTCCGAGCTGGTGGCCAACGAGCAGCTGCCGCAGGCCGGGGCGGGCGATCCGCGGGCGGCGGCCGCGCTGGAGGCCCCGCTGATCGGCGAGGCGGCCCACGCCGCCGGGACGAAGGCCGTCCTGGTGCACCGCACCCGCTACAGCGGGATCCGGGTCGCGGCCGGGATGGACCACCTGATCGAGGGGCCGGGCCGCCTGGACAGCACCGCCGAGAGCACCGACGACCAGGGACGGATCAGCGTCACCACGGTGCTCAGCCCGGGCGAGCCGCTGCGGCTGGTCAAGTTCATCGCGTACGGCTGGTCGGCGACCCGCTCGCTGCCGGCCGTCCGGGACCAGGTGGAGGCGGCCCTGACCGCCGCCAGGTACACCGGCTGGGACGGCCTGGCGGCCGAGCAGAGCCAGTACCTGAGGAGCTTCTGGGACGCCAGCGACATCGAGATCGAGGGCGACGTCGAGCTCCAGCAGGCCGTCCGGTTCGCGATCTTCCACGTCCTCCAGGCGGGCGCCCGCAGCGAGGAACGGGCCATCCCCGCCAAGGGGCTGACCGGCCCCGGCTACGACGGGCACAGCTTCTGGGACACCGAGGCCTTCGTGCTCCCGGTGCTCACCTACTGTCTGCCCGCGGCGGTCAACCAGGCGCTGCGCTGGCGGCACACCACCCTGCCGCTGGCGCGCGAGCGGGCCACCCAACTCGGCCTCGCGGGCGCGGTGTTCCCCTGGCGGACGATCCGCGGCGAGGAGTGCTCCGGCTACTGGCCGGCCGGCAGCGCAGCCTTCCACATCGGCGCGGACATCGCCTCCGCCGTGGTCCGCTACATCCGGGCCACCGGGGATCTCCAGTTCGAGCGGGAGTACGGGCTGGAGCTGCTGGTGGAGACCGCCCGGATGTGGCGTTCACTGGGCCACCACGACGCGATCGGGCGGTTCCGCATCGAGGGCGTCACCGGCCCCGACGAGTACAGCGCGATCGCGGACAACAACGTCTACACCAACCTGATGGCGCAGACGAACCTGCGGGCCGCCGCCGAGGCCGCCACCCGCAACCCGGACGAGGCCGCCGCCCTCGGCGTCGACACCGAGGAGGCCGCCGCCTGGCGGGACGCCGCCCGGGCGATGTTCATCCCCTTCGACGCCAACCTCGGCGTGCACCCGCAGGCGGACGGCTTCACCGACCACCAGCTGTGGGACTTCGAGCACACCCCGCCGGAGAAGTACCCACTGCTGCTGCACTACCCGTACTTCGACCTGTACCGGAAGCAGGTGGTCAAGCAGGCCGACCTGGTGCTCGCCATGCAGGTGCGCGGCGACGCCTTCACGGCCGAGCAGAAGGCCCGCAACTTCGCGTACTACGAGCGGCTCACCGTCCGGGACTCCTCGCTCTCGGCCTGCACGCAGGCGGTGATCGCCGCGGAGGTCGGGCAGCTGGACCTGGCGTACGACTACACCGCCGAGGCCGCCCTGATGGACCTGCACAACCTCGGCGGGAACACCGGGGACGGGCTGCACATGGCCTCGCTGGCGGGTGCCTGCATCGCGTTGGTGGCGGGCTTCGGCGGCGTGCGCGACCAGGGCGAGCACCTGTCCTTCCGGCCCCGGCTGCCGGCCGGGCTGCGCCGGCTGACGTTCTCGATGCTGGTGCGGGAGAAGCTGGTGCAGATCGCCATCACGCACTCCGGGACGACGTACACGCTGCGCCAGGGCACGGAGCTGAAGTTCAGCCACGACGGGGAGGAGCTGCTGGTGAAGGCGGGCCGGCCGGTGCACCGGCCGACGCTGGCGCCGCCGCCGCAGGAGCGCTGCGTCCAGCCGCCGGGCCGCGAGCCGGCTCGTCGGCACGCCCAGCCGGGCGTGGCCAGCGGAGGCACGGTCGGGTCGGGGCCGGACCACCTGGCCGCGGAGTAGGGCCGGCGCAGGCGGGTGGCGGTGAGCGCGCGGTGGTGAGGCGTGCGGCGGTGAGCGCGCGGTGGTGAGGCGTGCGGTGGGGCGCGGCGGCGCTCACCCGTCCGGGCGCGCCCGGGGTGCGGCACCGGCTCGGGCGCCGGAGGGTGTCGGTGCGGTGCGACCACGTCGCCGTACGACCGCGCTGCCGTACGACCGCGCTGCCGTACGACCGCGCCGCCGTACGCCCGCGTTGCGGTGTGCGACCGCCGTCAGGTGCCTGCGCGCGAACGCGGTGCGGTCGCCGAGACGCGGTCGCCGCGGTGTGGAGCGATCACAGGCCCGAGGAGGAGTGCCCCGTGGTGAGTGTGGCCGAGCAGATGGTGGAGGTGCTCCGGCAGGCCGGGGTGGAGCGGGTCTACGGCGTGGTCGGGGACAGCCTCAACCCGGTGGTCGACGCGATCCGCCGGACCGAGGGCATCGGCTGGGTGCATGTCCGCAACGAGGAGGCCGGGGCGTTCGCGGCCGCCGCCGAGGCGGAGCTGAGCGGCCGGCTCGCGGTCTGCGCCGGCTCCTGCGGCCCCGGGAACACGCACCTGATCCAGGGCCTGTACGACGCCCAGCGCAGCGGACTGCCGGTGCTGGCGCTGGCGTCGCACATCCCGTCCGGCCAGATCGGCACCGGCTTCTTCCAGGAGACCCACCCCGAGCGGGTGTTCACCGACTGCAGCACGTTCTGCGAGATGGTCTCCACGCCCGCCCAGCTGCCCCGGCTGCTGCGGGTGGCGGTGCAGCACGCGCTCGGCGCGCCCGGGGTGTCGGTGCTGGTCTTCCCGGGGGACGTCGCCGCGCTGCCGGCCGCCGGGCCGACCGGCAGCGGGCAGTTCCTGACCGAGCAGGCGGTGGCGGCGCCGCCCTGGTCGCAGGTGCAGGCGCTGGGCCGGGCGCTGAACTCCGCCCGGAGGGTGGCGCTGTTCTGCGGCGCGGGCACCCGCGGGGCGCACGCCGAGGTCATGGAGCTGGCGGCGGCCGTACAGGCGCCGGTCGGGCACTCGCTGCGCGGCAAGGAGTGGATCCAGTACGACAACCCGTACGACGTCGGGATGAGCGGGCTGCTCGGCTACGGCGCCTGCCACCAGGCGCTGCACGAGGCGGACCTGGTGGTGCTGCTGGGCACCGACTTCCCGTACGACTCCTTCCTGCCACAGGCCCGCACCGTCCAGGTCGACCACGACGCCACCCGGCTCGGCCGCCGTACGCCGCTCGAACTGGCCGTGCACGGCGATGTGTCGGCGACCCTGCGGGCCGTGCTCCCGCTGCTGGAGCACAAGGACGACCGCACCTTCCTGGACGACATGCTGGACCGCCACCTGCGGGCGCTGGAGGGGGTGGTCGGCGCGTACACCAGGGACATCGAGAAGCACCTGCCGATCCACCCCGAGTACGTCGCCGCCGTGCTGGACGAACTGGCCGCCGAGGACGCGGTGTTCACCGTGGACACCGGGATGTGCAACGTCTGGGCGGCCCGCTACCTCACCCCGAACGGGCGGCGCCGGGTGATCGGATCCTTCCTGCACGGTTCGATGGCCAACGCGCTGCCGCACGCGATCGGCTCCCAACTCGCCTGCCCCGGGCGTCAGGTGATCTCGATGTCGGGCGACGGCGGGCTGGGGATGCTGCTCGGTGAGCTGCTGACCGTGGTCAAGCACCGGCTGCCGGTGAAGACGGTGGTCTTCAACAACGGCGCGCTCGGCATGATCAAGCTGGAGATGCTGGTCTCCGGCTACCCCGAGTACGAGGTCGACAACGGGGACGTGGACTACGCGGCCATCGCCCGCGCGATGGGCGTACCGGCGAAGCGGGTGACGGACCCGGCCAAGGTGCGGGAGGTGCTGGCGGAGGCGCTGGAGCGGCCCGGGCCTGCCCTGGTGGACGTGGTCACCGATCCCAACGCGCTCTCCATCCCGCCGCGTATCACCGCAGCCCAGCTGAGGGGCTTCGCCCTGGCGGCGGGCCGGACGGTGCTCTCGGGCGGCGTGGGGAAGATGGTCGACCTGGCGCGCAGCAACCTGCGGAACATCCCGCGGCCCTAGAAGGCTCACCGGTCGGTTTGCCTCTGGGGCAAATTTCTTGCCCGACGGGCAGAAGGGGGTGTCCACTGGAGGCATGACCACCAGCTCACCGGACGACCAGGAGGTGGCCGGCCTCGCGGCCCGGCTGCGTGAGCAGCGGTTGAGCAGTCGCCTCACGCTGGAGGCCGCCGCCGCGCGCGTCGGGCTCTCCACAGCGTATCTCTCCCGTCTGGAGACCGGCAGACGGCAGCCGTCGCTGCCCGTCCTGCTCGGCCTCGCCCGCGCGTACGGCAGCACCGTCTCGGGGCTGCTCGGCGAGGCGCCGGGTGATCCGGACCCGGTGGTGCGCGGTGGCGCGATCGAGCCCGGCAAGGCCGGCGGCTGGGGCTACCGGCGGGCCGGCGCCCCGGGCCGGGCGATGCAGGCCCTGCGTGTACAGGTGCCGCCGGGCCTCCAGGACGAGGTGGTCCGGGTGCACCCCGGTGAGGAGTGGCTGTGCGTGGTCCGGGGCCGGCTGCGGCTGACCCTCGGCGAGCGGGTCCACCTGTTGGAGGAGGGGGACTCGGCGCACTTCGACTCGCTCACCCCGCACTGCATCGCCGCCGAGTCCGGGGACGGCGTCGAGCTGCTGTTCCTGCACACCCTGCTGCAGAGCCCCGGCGGTGAGCTCTGCCTGGGCGGCGGGACGCCGCACTGAACTCCACGCCCGCGCTTCTGCGGGTGCGACTCCACCGATCCGACCCATCGTCACGACTTCCCGGGTGGCCGCGTGCCGCCCGGAAGGAAGGAGGCCCTCCATGAACGAGTCCGCCGCTGCTCCCGCCGGGTCCGCCGGGTCCGCCACCGCCGGGCCGGTGGCCGGCGCCGCCGAGGCGCTCGCGCCCGCCACCATCGACGCCGGCAAGCGGGCCAATCGCCGGGTCGGGATCAGGGTCCTGATCTACATGGTCGCCACGCACGGCTTCGCGGGCTTCATCATGCTGCTGTTCGAGGTGGGCTCGCGTCACAAGGGCTGACCGGGCCCCCGGCGCCGGCCCCATGCCGGCCCCATCCCGGCCCCATCCCGGCCCCATCCCGCACCGGATCCGGCACCCGGGTCCGGTGTGGGCCGGGCGGAGGCGGGCGAGGGCCGCAAGGGCTAACGCCCGCACCCCGCCCGGCGCACGGTCGGCGCGGCCCCGCGCCACCGCCTCGGCCGGTGCGGCAGTCTGAGGCGCAGGGGCCGTTCGCCCCCGAAGGCCGGGCCCTCAGGAGGAGTCGTGGGAACTGTCAGGAAGCCGGTGGCCGCCGGCGCGGTACTCGTTCTGGCCGCGGCGCTCATGGCGGCCATCCCGAGCCCCGCCCGCGCCGCCGCCGGCTGCACCGCGGGCGGCTGCCACGGGCGGGACCCGTCCGCCACCGGCTGCGCGAGCGGCGCGAGCACGGCGGTGTCGTTCGCGGGGGCCTCGGTACGGGTGGAGCTGCGCTGGAGCGCCGGCTGCCGGGCGAACTGGGCCCGGGCCACCGCCGCGCCGGCGGGCCACGTCCTGTTCGTCGAGAACGAGCACGGCGCCCGGCAGTCGCTGACGATCCCCCGAGGGCGGAACACCAACTTCACGGCCATGGTGGACGGTTCGGGCCGATCCCGGGCCTGCCTCGGGATCGCCGACAGTGACGTCCTGTCCTGCACCGGCTGGCGCTGACCGGGACGGGCGCCGCGTGCGGGTCGGCCGCGCGTGTGGGCGCGCAGGGTGCACGCGCAGCTTGCACCGGCAGGTCGCACGGGCAGGCCAGGGCGGGCAGGTCAGGGCGGGCAGGTCAGCGCGAGGGGCGGCCGAGCGGTTCGAGGAGCGTGCACAGGGCGTCCAGCGCGCCCGCGAAGGCGTACTCGGGCGGCGTGCCGTAGCCGATCACCAGGGCGGGCGCCGCCCGCGGTGCCTGTCGGGGGTCGTCCAGGCAGTCGGCGAGAGCGCCCACGGCCAGGCCCGCCGCCGCGGCCCGTGCCAGCAGCTCGGCCTCCGGCGGTGCGCCGTCCGGCAGTTGGAGCACCGCGTGCAGCCCGGCCGCGATGCCGGTCACCCGTACGTCCGGCGCGCGTTCGGCGAGTGCCGCGACCAGCCGGTCCCGTCGGCGCCGGTAGTGCAGGCGGCAGCGCCGTACATGCCGGTCGTAGGTGCCCGAGGTGATCAGCTCGGCCAGGGTGAGCTGGTCCAGCACGCCGGACTGGCCGTCGGCCAGTGTCTTCAGACGGGCGAGCGGCTCGACCAGCGCACCCGGCAGAGCCAGCCAGGCGATCCGCAGCCCGGGCGCGAGGCTCTTGCTGGCCGTCCCCGCGTACACCACCCGCTCCGGGTCCAACCCCTGCATGCTGCCGACGGGTTGGCGGTCGTACCGGAACTCGCCGTCGTAGTCGTCCTCGATCACGAAGCCGTCGCGCTCCCGCGCCCACTCCACCGCCGCCTGCCGGCGGGCGGCCGGGAGCGGCGCACCGAGCGGGAACTGGTGCGCGGGGGTGAGCAGCACCGCCCCGGCGCGGCTGCCGGCGAGCAGGTCGGTACGGGCGCCGGCCTCGTCCAGCGGCAGCGGCTCGGTGGCCGGCCCGGCGAAGCGCGCCACCTCGCGGTGCCGCGGCAGCCCGTACGCCTCCACCGCCAGCGTGCCGGTGCCGCGATCGGACAGCGCGCGGCCGAGCAGGGCGAGCCCCTGGGTGTACCCGGAGCAGAGCAGGATGTGCGCGGGGTCGGTGCGCACCCCGCGGACCCGGGCCAGGTAGCCGGCCAGCGCGCGACGCAGCTCGATCCGGCCGAGCGGGTTGCCGTAGCCGAACGCGTCGTGCGGGGCCGTGGCCAGTGCCCGGCGGGCGGCGGCCAGCCAGGCGGTACGGGGGAACAGCGAGAGGTCGGGGCGGCCGGGCCGCAGGTCGTAGCGGATGGCCGGCCCGCTGGCGGGTTCGGCGGGGCAGGAGACGGGGCGGGAGGGTGTCGCGCGGGCGGCCACCGTGGTGCCGGACCCCCGGCGGGAGGTCAGCCAGCCCTCGGCGGCCAGCTGGGTGTACGCCTCGACCACCGTGTTGCGGGCGACGCCGAGGTCCCCGCCGAGGGCCCGGGAGGAGGGCAGCCGGGTGCCGGGGGCGAGCCGGCCGTCCTGGACCGCCTCGCGCAGCGCGTCCTCAAGAGCGGCCCGCAGGCCGAGACCGCGCGCCCGCCGCCCGGTGAGGTCGAGGTGGAGGTCGCCGCCGAAAGTGGACCAGGATTCCATGGCTCAAATGAACCACACTGCCGGTCCAGTCTGCTTCTAGGTTGGACTCCATGACGACGAACTACACCACCACCGCCACTGCCGCCACCACCACTGGTAACCCGGACGCGCTGGTGCCCGCCCCCGCGCAGCGGATCTCCCTCCCCGACCTCACCCCGGGCTTCTACAAGGCCATGTACGGGCTGGACCGCGCGTCCCGCGAGGGCGTCGACCCCGTGATCGCCGAGCTGGTCCGGATCCACGCCTCGGCGATCAACGGCTGCGCCTACTGCCTCGACATGCACACCACGGACGCGCTCAAGGGCGGCGAGCGGGACCACCGCATCCACTCGCTGCCCGCCTGGCGCGAGACGCCGTGGTTCACCGCCAGGGAGCGGGCCGCCCTCGCCCTGACCGAGTCCGTCACCCTGCTCACCGAGGGCCATGTGCCGGACGCCGTCTTCGACGAGGCCGCCCGGCAGTTCGAGCCGGCCGAGCTGGCGCAGCTGATCGCGCTGATCATCACCATCAACGCCTGGAACCGGATCGGCGTCACCTCCCGGCTGAGCCCCGCCCCCCGGTAACAGCCACCCGGCGGTTCCCCGGCGGCGGTTGCCTGCCGCGGTCCCGCCGGCGGCGTTCGCCGGCCCGCGCCCGCCCGTCGAGGCGCCGCCCGGTGCGGGGAGAGCGTCGCCCGTGCGCGTCCGAAATCCGCCAGACCTCACCCCGACGGACTGAGAGGCTCTCCTCCATGACGACGACTCAGCAGAGCAAGGCCCGACTCCTGCACCGGCTGCACCGCGCCGGTGACCCGCTCGTCCTCGCCAACGTCTGGGACGCGGCCGGGGCGCGGCTGGTGGCCGCCGCCGGAGCCGGCGCCGTCGCGACCGCCAGCGCCAGCGTCTCCTGGACCCTCGGCTTCCCGGACGGTGATCGGGCCGACCTCGCCGCGGTGCTCGCGCAGACCGCCCGGGTGGTCACGGCGGCCGGCGAACTGCCCGTCACGGCCGACCTGGAGAGCGGCTTCGCCGAGACCGCCGCCGGGGTCGGCGAGAGCGTCACCGCGCTGCTCGCCACCGGCGCCGTCGGGGTCAACCTGGAGGACGCGCTGCACGGCGGCGCCACGCCGCTGCGGCCGGTGGCGGAGGCGGCCGAGCGGATCGCCGCCGCCCGCGCGGCGGCCGACGCGGCGGGCGTGGAACTGTTCGTCAACGCCCGCACCGACGTCTACCTGCTGGCGGTCGGTGACCCGGAGCAGCGGCTGGAGGCGGCGCTGACCCGCGCCCGGGCGTACCTGGACGCGGGCGCGAGCGGGATCTTCGTCCCGGGCGTCGGCGACCAGGAGACCGTCGCGGCCCTGGCCGAGGCACTGCCGGCGCCGCTGAACGTGATGGCCGGGCCGGGCGCCCCGGCGGTGCCCGAGCTGGCGAAGCTGGGCGTGGCGAGGATCAGCCTCGGCCCGGGCCTGGCCAGCGTGGCGTACGCGGCGCTGCGCCGGGCGGCGGAGGAGGTCTACGCGACCGGCACGTACGGCGCACTGTCCGGCGGGCTCTCCTACCAGGAGCTGAACCAGCTGCTGGCGGATTGAGCCTGCGCCGGCCGGCCCTGCGCCTGAGCCCTGCCGTCCAGCCCTGCCGTCCAGCCCTGCCGTTCAGCCCTGCCGGTGTGCGGCGAGGTGCTGGACGCCCCGGGCGGGGGTACCGACGACCGGGAGCGGCACCCGAAGGGCCGGGCGGTGGGAGCACCCTCGCGGCCGGGCGCTCCCACCGCAGACCGCCGTCAGGCCTTGCGTACCCGCAGGACCCGCACGCTGTTGCTGACGAACGACCCGATCGGCTCCGGCGCGGGTCCGTCGGCCAGGGCCAGCGAGGGGAAGCGCCCGAAGAGGCCGCGCAGCGCCGTCTCCGCCTCCATCCTGGCCAGGCCCGAGCCCAGGCAGAAGTGCGGGCCGTGCCCGAGCGAGAGGTGCCGGGCGGGCTGCCTGGTCAGGTCGAAGCGGTCGGCGTCAGGGTAGTGCCCCGGGTCGCGTCCGGCGGCGGCGTACGAGGCGAGCAGGGCCTCGCCGCGCCGGATCAGCACCCCGCCGACCTCGATGTCCTCCACCGCGTAGCGCAGCGGGAACTGGCCGACCGGCGAGTCGTGGCGCAGGGTCTCCTCCACCACCGCCGACCACGGCTGCTCGCCGTCCAGCACCAGCCGCAGCTGCTCGGGGTGCGCGAGCAGGGCGCGGACGGCGTTGGTGATCAGGTTGAGGGTGGTCTCGTGCCCGGCGACCAGCATCAGCAGCAGCGTGCCGACCAGCTCCTCCTCGCTGAGCCGGTCGTCGGCCTCGCGGGCGTGGATCAGGTCGGTGGTCAGGTCGTCGCCGGGTTCGGCGCGCTTGGCCGCGACCACCGAGGCGAGCAGCGCGAAGAGCCCGCGCTGGGCGCCGAGCGCCGCCTCGGGGGTGGCGGAACTGCTGACCAGGGTGTCGGACAGCGCGTGCAGTTCGTCCTGCTGCTTGGGCGGCAGGCCGAGCAGCTCGCCGATCACCTGCATCGGCAGCGGGTAGGCGAAGTGCTCGCGCAGGTCGAACTCGCCCTCCAGCAGCTCGACCCCGTCCAGCAGCGCCTCGGCGCGGGCCTCGATGGCGGGCTGGAGCTCGGCGATCCGGCGCGGGGTGAAGGCCTGGCTGACCAGCCCGCGCAGCCGTCGGTGGTCCTCGCCGTCGGCGGTCACCATGCCGGGCACGGTGACGAAGTTGAGCAGCGGCCAGCCCTCCGGGAGCCTGCCCTCGTTGAAGGTGTTCCACAGCCGTGGGTTCTTGCCGACGCGGGGGTCGGCCAGCAGGTCCTGGAGCGTGTCGTGGCGGGTTATCGCCCAGACCACCACCCCGCCAGGGAGCTCCACCAGGACCGCCGGCCCGGCTTCGCGGAGCCGGGCGTTCTCGGCGTGCTGGTCCCGTCCGAAGGGGTCGAGCCTGACGGCGGTGAGGGTGTCGGCGGTGTCCATACGGGCCTTTCGGGTGCGGCGGGGCGGGGTGGGGTGAAGGCGCTGTACAGCACCGGCAGGCTGACCAGGGCGCGCGACCAGGGTGACGGACGCCAGGTCAGGTCGGCGGCGGGGACGGCGAGTTGGAGGTCGGGCAGGCGGTGCAGCAGGGTCTCGACGGCGGTCTCGACGATCAGCCGGGCGGGGTGCTGGGCCGGGCAGACGTGCTTGCCGCCGCCCCACGCCAGGTGCGCGCGGTTGCCGGCCAGTCCGGTCGCGCCCTGGGCGTACGCGCCGGCGGCGCCGGGCGTGGCGCTGCCCTGGGCGGCCGGGTCGGCGTTGGCGGCGGCCAGGCCCAGGACGAGCATGTCGCCGGCGGTGATGTACTGGCCGCCGAACACGGTGTCCCCGGTGGCCCAGCGGCCGGGGAAGTTCTGGGTCGGCGGGTCGCGCCAGAGCACCTCCTCCAGCGCGTCGGAGACGGTCAGCCGGCCGCCGGTCAGGGTGGCCCGGAAGCGCCGGTCGGTCAGCAGCAGCCGCAGCGTGTTGCCGGTCCAGTTGATGGTGGTCTCGTTGCCGGCGACCAGGATCACCACCAGATGGTGGACCGCCTCCTCGTCGCTCAGCCCGGCCGGGTGGGCGAGCAGCCAGGAGGTCAGGTCGGGGCCCGGCTCGGCCCGGCGCCGGCGGACCAGGTCGACCAGGATCGCCTGGAACTCGGCGTTGGCCCGGACGGACTTCTCGCTGCTGTCCACGAAGTGGCTGATCAGCTCGATCAGATGGGGGCCGGCCTCGGCGGGCAGGCCGAGCAGCTGGGTGAAGACCAGCAGTGGCAGCCGGCGGGCGTACTGGGTGATCAGGTCGGCGGTGCCGTCCGGGCCCCAGCCGTCGATCAGGCTGTCGGCGGCGGCCTCGGTGGTCTCGCGCAGCTGCCGGTGGTCGATCCGGCCGAGGGTGTCGGCGACGGCGGCCCGCAGCCGCTGGTGCTCGGCGCCGTCCTGGTTGAGCAGGGTGGGCCGCCAGGAGGTCATCGGCAGCAGCCGCGAGTCGGCCGCCAGCCGGCCCTCGGCGGGTACCCGCCAGCGGCGCGAGTCCTTGGAGAACAGCTGCTCGTTGCGGGTGAGTTCGAGCAGCTCGGGGTAGCCGATCACCAGCCAGGCCTCGACCCCGGGCTCCAGTTCGATCGGGGCGACCGGGCCGTGCTGTTCGCGCATCCGGGCGTACAGGCCGTGCGGGTCGTCGGCGACGCTGGCCCCGTAGAGCGGGGTGACGCCCGTACCGCCGCCGGCGTGCATCGGGCAGCCGGGCGGTGGGCCCGGCGCCGGGTCGGGAGTGGTCATCGCTGGAGCTCCAGTACGGCGGTGGAGTGCAGGTGGTCGACGAAGTCGATCAGCAGGTCGTAGGCGGCCCTGCGGTCCCGGGCGTCGCAGTGCAGGATCGGCACCTCGGGCAGCAGATCGAGCGCCGAGCGCAGTTCGTCCTCGGGGTAACTCGGGCTGTCGGGGAAGGTGTTGACGGCCACCGCGAAGGGGATGCGCTGCTCCTCCAGCCGCCCGAGGATGTCGAAGCTCTCGTGCGCGCGCCGCAGGTCGACCAGGGCGATCGCGCCGAGGGCGCCCCGCGAGAGGTCGTCCCAGAGCGGCCAGAACCGCTGCTGGCCGGGGGTGCCGAAGAGGTAGAGGGCGAGCCTCGGGTTGAGGGTGATCCGACCGAAGTCCAGGGCCACGGTGGTGGTGGTCTTGCCGCTGTGCCCGTCGAGGTCGTCCACGCCCTCGCTGGCGGCGGTCATGACCTCCTCGGTACGCAGCGGGGCGATCTCGCTGAGCGAGCCGACCAGGGTGGTCTTGCCGACCCCGAACGGTCCGGTGACCAGGATCTTCACGGCCCCCCGCACCGAGGCGGGCAGGTAGTCGGGCTCCGCGGTCCCGGACTTGGTCCCGGGCTCGGCGGGCGTGGACTCGGCCTCGGCGGGCGTGGTCTCAGCGAAGTTGGCGGAGGCCAACGAGCACCTCTTCCAGGAGGGTTGTGGGCAGGCGCTCGGCCTGCGGTACGGGCGGGAGGACCTGGACGGCGCGAAGGTCCCAGAGGTCGCCGACCAGGACCTTGACGACGCCGAGCGGCAGGCTCAGATGGGCGGCGACCTCGGCCACGGAGAGCAGGCTCCGGCAGATGGCCAGAATTCGACGGTGCTCACGGTTGAGCGTGCCGTCCGGTGGCTCCGGCGCCTCCGGTAACGCGCTCACCAGACTCTCCAGGGCGAGCGCCTCGCGGCTGGGCCGGCTCCGGCCTCCGGTGATCACATAGGGCCGTACTGGGCCGCTCACCGCAGGCCTCCCGCCGCCTGCTCCACACGTGGCGGGCTGGTCAGGTGGGTGCCGATCCGCTCGACCAGGACCTGCATCTGGTACGCCACCAGGCCCGCGTCGACGGCCTCGCCGGTCACCACGGCCAGGTGCGCGCCGGCCCCGGCGGCGACCACGAACAGGTACCCGCCGCCGTACTCGATGATGATCTGACGGGTGGTGCTCTGCCGCCCGCCGAAGCCCTGGGCCACGCCCCTGGCCAGCGACTGCAGCCCGGAGCAGGCGGCCGCCAGGCGCTCGGCGTCCTCCCGGACGATGCCGGTGCTGCGGCCGATCTCCAGGCCGTCGTTGGACACCACGACGGCGTGCTGGACCTCGGGGACGGTGGTGATGTCGGCGAGGAGCCAGCCGAGATCAGGACTGCTGGTGGTCATGGAACTCTCCGGAACGCTGGGGGAGGCGGTGTGAAGCGGGCTTGGATTCGTCGTCGTGCTCGGGCTGGACGCCGGAGCCGGCCGGCTGCGTGCCGGGGCTCCCGGGCCGGGCCGCGCCGCGTGCGGCGGAGCGGCCGCTGGCGGTGCCGGCCTGGAAGTTCGCCATGAAGGACTGCGCGTCCCGGGCGGAGCGGGCCGGCGCCGGTGCGGGCGGAACGCCCTCCGGCCGGGGGGTGCCGGTGGCGCGGTCGCGCCGGTGACTGCGGCGCGGCAGCGGCGGGGGCTCGGTGGGCCCGGCCGCGGGGGCGCTCTCGGCCGCGGGGGCGGCCGGGGGCTGTCCGGGCGGGGCCCGGTGGGCGCCGACGGGCTGAGTCCCGTTGTGCGGCGCGCCGTGGTGCTGCGCCCCGCCGGGGTGGCCGGCCTGGGGTCGGGGCGCGGCGGGTTCGGCCTGGACCGGGATCCGGTCCAGGCCCGGTCCGGCGGCCGGCAGCGGCTCAGTGAGCAGCGCGTTCGGCAGCAGGACCACGACCCGGACACCCCCGTACGGCGAGGGCGCGGAGCTCAGGGTGACCCGGAAGCCGTACTGCTCGGCCAGCCGCCCGACGGCGGCCAGGCCCAGCTGCGGTACCTCGCCGAGCCGGGAGACCTCCAGCGTGGTGCCGCCGGCGAGTGCGGAGGCGGCCTTGGCGATGGAGTGCTCGGGCATGCCGACCCCGCCGTCGTCGATCTCGATGACGGCGCCGTTGTGCACCGGCATCAGGGTGACGAACACCTGGGTGCTGGGCGGCGAGTAGCGGGTCGCGTTGTCCAGCAGTTCCGCGACGGCGTGGATCAGCGCCTCGGCGGCGGCGCCGACCACGGCGGTCTCGATCCGGGCGCGGACGACGACCCGCTGGAAGGGCAGGATGCGCGACTGGGCGCCGCGTACCACGTCCTCCAGGGCGACGGGTTCCGGCCAGTGCCGCCCGGCCCTGGCGCCGCACAGTACGGCCAGGGTCTGGGCGAGCCGGGCCTGTTGGGCGGCGGCGTGGTCGGCCTTGAGCAGGCCCTCCAGCAGCGTGGGGTCGTCGTGGGTGCGCTCCATCTCGTCCAGCAGGGCCTGCTGGTCGTGGGCCATCACCAGGATCCGGCGGGCCACGCTGAGGAAGGCCCGCCGGGTGGAGGAGTTGAGCTCCTGCTCCTGCTGGACGGCCGCGATCTCGGCGCCGCGCCGGGCCAGTTCGGCCCGCAGCTGCTCGCGCAGCGCGTCGAGCTCGTCCTGCTGCGCGGTGACCTTGCGGCGCTGGACCCGGGCTACCGCCCGGTAGCGGGCGGCGGCCACCAAGGAGAGGGCGGCGAGCACGCCGACTGCCGATCCGCACCACTGAGTCATCGTCACGCGGCGAATTCTAGGGTGATGATCCTACGAATGGGTGAACGGATCCCAACACATGATCTGATCGCGTCAAAATCCCTGCCCCCGCCGCCGGATGGCGACGGGGGCAGGGCGTGAGAGCCGCTCGGGCCGTGGGATCAGTGCGACCAGAACGGGTCGTCGAAGTAGAACTGCTCGTCAGGCTGCCCAGCCGCGTTGGTCTGCACCGGGTCCCCGTAGCCGAACGGGTAGCGCTCGTCCGTGACCTTCACGTTGTCCACCGAGACGTCGAAGCTGGCGACCTTTCGCTCGTCTCCCCCGCCGACGGTGAGGGTGAGCCTGTATCCCTTGGAGGTAGTGACCTGCATGGACGGCGCGTTGGGGTTGACGAACTCGACCTTGTAGCCGCGCTCCTTCCATCGCCGCTCCACAACTCCCAGCAGGCTTCCCACCTTCTCCGGGGAGAACCGGGTCAGAACGTGACGACTCATCTTTGCAGTCGCGACGTCTCGGTCCTTGTTGTCGAAGGTCTGCTCGGGTTCCACATTGACGCCATTGTCACGCCACTTCACTGATGGGGTGATCGCCTGGAGGGTGTCGTCCAGCAGTGCCTTGAACTCGTCCCGGGCCGTACTCGCCTCCACGGTCGGCGTCCCTCCTGAGGTGGTGGATGACAGGCTGCAACCGCTGACCGCTACGCAGAAGCCGAGGACGGCAGCCGCGAGCCGAAGGCCGGATTGTGTCTTCATCGTGCCCTTCGCTCATCGATAGTCGTCATGAGTGACCTTCTCCGGATGCCCGGCAACGATCGCTCCGATGTTGCCCAGGGACGGCCCACCCTTGTCGCCCATGTAGTCCGAGTGGTTGTTGAACTGGTTGGCGAGGTCGTGTCCGGGGTGGACGGCGAAGCGCTGCGCGCCGAAGTCCTCGCTGGCCGGGTCCTGCCCGTGCCAGAGCTGGTGCGGGTCGACGACGTGGCCCACCGCGCCCCCGATCGGCCCGGCGATCAGGCCGCCGCCGGCCTCGGCCTTGGACGGCATGTGGGTGACGGGGTCCAGCATGGCGGCCCCGACCCAGACGTGCTTGGGGTCGATGTTGAGATCCGATGCCTTGTCGGCGCCGGTGCCGGGACTGCCGATCAGGATGATGTCGTCCACCGGAATGCCGCCAGGCCGTTGCGCGGCCTGGCCCACGGTGAGTGAGCCGTAGCTGTGGCCCAGCCCGACGAGATGACCAGGATCACCCTCGTGTGTGGCCCGCAGTCCCTGCATGAACTTCTGGTAAGCCTCCCCGCCCTTCTCCGCGCGCTCCTTGGACATGACGTCGCCGGTCTGCCAGTTCGCACCGAGCTGCGGTGCGTCGTAGCCGAGCCACATCATCGAGGCGGTGTCCCTGTGGTCGCCATTGGCGTTCTCGGTGGCCCTCCAGACCTCCTTGGCGCTGCCCGCGCCGCCCCCGCCGACTGCGCTCAGCTCAGTACCGAGCCCCGGTACGTACGCGGTGGTGTTCTTGGCGGTATCGGGGTTGCCGAAGGAGATGATGCCGCGGCCCTGGCCCTCGCCGCTGACGCCCACCAGGTAGACCGGCGGCTCCTTGCCGTCGTTGTCCTCGTCCTTGAGGCGTTGCTGAATGCTCTTCAGGCCCTTCAACTTGGACTCGTCCCAGTCGTCCTTGGGCTTCTTGTCCTCGTACTCCTTGATCAGCTTTGGCAGCATGATGCGGTTGGCCTGGTCGCGGGCAGTGATCGGGATGCCGTCGCGGTTGCCGATCTTGTCCGGATGTTCCTGGATCAGCCGCTTCTGCTCGTCCGCGGTGAGGCCGTTCCACCAGGAGTTGACCTCCGTGGGCGAGGCGTCCGGCACCGGCATGGCGGTGGCGATCAGATCCTCGTTGCCGACGAAGTGGCCGATGCTGGTGAGCTCCATCATCGCGTTGCCGAGGTCCAGGCCGGTGCCGTTCTTGGCGGCGTCGGTGTAGTGGCGCAGGCGTTCGGCGATGACCTGGTCGGCGTGGGCGGCCTCGTTCAGCGCGTCGTTGATGCGCTTGTGGATGGCTTTACCTCCGACGGAGGGGTCCTTGAAGTCCGGGTCGTGGCGGTCGGCCGCACTGGTGGGCGGCCAGGTGACGCCGCCGCCGTCGTCGACGGTGTAGCCGCCGGCCTTGGCGTCCGCCAGGGCGTCCAGCAGCTTCGACTGGGCGAGCAGGAAGGCCTCGGAGCCGTCTCGCAGGACAGGGGCGATCAAGCCGAGCTCGATTCCCGCGGCCGAGAGCTTGGCCGTGGTCTGGGCCAGTGACTGCCTGGCCTGGTCGGCGGCGCCGCCCGTCCAGCCGGAGTTCTTGACCCGGGTGTCGACGCCGTCCTTCCAGGTCTCCGCGTGCTTACCGAAGGTCTCGTGCAGGGTTCGGTACGCGTCGGCGGCGGCGATCAGGTCGCCGGGCTTGGCGTCGCGCAGGGTGGCGATGTCCATGCTCAGGCACCCCCCGCTGGCATCGCGGTCGTTGCAGCGGCGGTCAGCGAGCGCTCGGTCACCGGCCGCCGCCCGCGTTGGCGAGGGAGCCGGCGGCGTGCGCGTCGGTGTCCTCGTAGTTCTTGGCGGTGCTGATCAGGTTGGCGCTCTGGCGGTCCATCTCGGCGGCGAGTCCGTCGAGGATCGCGCGCCAGGAGTCGGTGCAGGAGTTGAGCTCGGCGCCGGTCGTCCAGCCCTTGAGCCCCGCCTCGGCGGTGTCGGACGCGCCGAGCACGCCCTTGGTCTCACCGGGAATCAGCTCGGCCGTGGCCTTGCCCGTCTCCCCGGCGCCCTTCAACTCTCCGGGCTTCACCTGGAAGCCCGAGCCGCCGCCCGCATCAGGTGCTACTGCCATGTCTTTCCCCCCGGTCTTAGGTGTGGCGTTCAGCAACCTAGCGAGTTCCTGACGTGTCGGGCCAGCCGAGGTTCACCGGATCCCAACACATGATCTGATCGCGTCAAAATCCCTGCCCCCGCCGCCTGGTGGCGACGGGGGCAGGGTGATGGAGCCGCTCGGGCCGTGGGATCAGTGCGACCAGAAGGGGTCGTCGACGTTGGGCTGCCAGCTCGGCTGCCCGGTCGCGTCGGTCGGCGCCGCGTCGCCGGGGCCGAACGGGTGGCGCTCGCCGGTGACCTTCACCTTGTCGACCGACACCGTGAAGGTCGCGCTCCGCTCCTTTCCGTCCCCGCCGACCACGAGGTCCAGCTGGTAGCCCTTCGGGGTGTGGACCTGGATGGACGGCGCCTTGGGGTTGACGAAGTCGACCGTGTAGCCGCGCTCCTTCCAGCGGCGCTCCACGACGCCGAGCAGGCTGCCCACCTTCTCCTCGGAGAGCCGGGTCAGGACGTGCCGGCTCTGCTCCGCGATCGCGACGTCGCGGTCCTGGTTGTCGAAGGTCTGCTTCGGCTCGACGGTGAAGGTGTCGTCACCCCACGTCAGTTGCGGGGTGATCGCGGCGAAGGTGTCGTCCAGCAGCGCCTTGAACTCGTCCCGGGCCGTGCTCGCCTCCATGGTGGGCTTCCCTCCTGTGGTGGTGGATGACTGACTGCAACCGCTGACGGCGATGGCGAGGCCGAGGACGGCGACCGCGAGCCGGGAGCGGGATCGTGCGCTCATGCTGCCTCGCGCCTATCGGTGGTCATCGTGGACGACCTTCTCGGGGTGCCCGCCGACGATCGCCCCGATGTTGCCCAGGGACGGCCCGCCGTTGGAGTTCATGTAGTCCGAGTGGTTGTTGAACTGGTCGGCGAGGTCGTGTCCGGGGTGGACGGCGAAGCGCTGCGCGCCGAAGTCCTCGCTGGCCGGGTCCTGCCCGTGCCAGAGCTGGTGCGGGTCGACGACGTGGCCCACCGCGCCCCCGATCGGCCCGGCGATCAGGCCGCCGCCGGCTTCGGCCTTGGACGGCATGTGGGTGACCGGATCCAGCATGGCGGCGCCGACCCAGACGTGCTTCGGGTCGATCTTGAGGTCCGACGCCTTCTCGGCGCCGACGCCGGGGCTGCCGATCAGGATGATGTCGTCGACCGGGATGCCGCCGTCGCGCTGCGCGGCCTGGCCCACGGTGAGCGAGCCGTAGCTGTGGCCGAGCGCGACCAGGTGGCCGGGGGAGCCCTCGTGGGTGGCCCGCATGCCCTGCATGAACCTCTGGTAGCTCTCCCCGCCCTTCTCCGCGCGGTCCTTGAGCGTGACGTCGCCGGTCTCCAGGTTCGCGCCGAGCTGCGGGGCGTCGTAGCCGAGCCACATCATCGAGGCGGTGTCGCCCTTGTTGCCGTTGCCGGCCTCTGTGGACTTCCAGACCTCCTTGGCGCTGCCCGCGCCGCTGTCGCCGACATCGCTCAGCACCGTGGTCAGTCCGGGGACGTAGGCGGTGGTGTTCTTGGCGGTGTCGGGGTTGCCGAAGGAGATGATGCCGCGGCCCTGGCCCTCGTCGCTGACGCCGACCAGGTAGACGGGCGGCGGGCCGGGGTCCTTGTCCTCCTCGGCGATGCGCTTCTCGATGGCTTTGAAGCCGTCGAGCTTCTTCTGGTCCCAGTCGTCCTTGGGGTTCTTCTCCTCGTACTGCTTGATCAGCCTGGGCAGCATGATGCGGTTGGCCTGGTCGCGGGCCGCGACCGGGATGCCGTCGCGGTTGCCGAACTTGTCCGGGTGTTCCTGGATGAGGCGCTTCTGCTCGTCCGCGGTCAGGCCGTTCCACCAGGAGTTGACCTCGGTGGGGGAGGCGTTCGCCGGCGGCATGGCGGTGTCGATCAGGTCCTCGTCGCCGCCGAAGACGTTGGTGATCTTGCTGGTGAGCTCCATCGTGGCCGTGCCGAGGTCCAGGCCGGTGCCGTTCTTGGCGGCGTCGGTGTAGTGGCGCAGGCGTTCGGCGATGACCTGGTCGGCGTGGGCGGCCTCGTTCAGCGCGTCGTTGATGCGCTTGCTGATGGCCTTGCCCTCGCTGGAGGGGTCTTTGAAGTCCGGGTCGTGGCGTTCGGCCGCGCTGGTGGGCGGCCAGGAGACGCCGCCGTCGTCGTCGACGGTGAAGCCGCCGGCCTTGGCGTCCGCCAGGGCGTCGAGCAGCTTGGACTGGGCGAGCAGGAAGGCCTCGGAGCCGTCCTTGAGGACCGGCCCGATCATGCCGAGCTCGATCTGGGCGGCGGACAGCTTGGCCGTTGTCTGGGTCAGCGACTGCTGGGCCTGGCCGCCCGCGTCACCCGTCCAGCCGGAGTTCTTGACCCGGGTGTCGACGCCGTCCTTCCAGGTCTCCGCGTGCTTGCCGAAGGAGTCCTGAAGTGTGGAGTACGCGTTGGCAGCGGTGATCAGGTCGCCGGGCTTGGCGTCGCGCAGGGTGGGGATGTCCATGCTCAGGCACCCCCCGCCGGCATCGCGGTCGTTGCGGCGGCGGTCAGCGAGCGCTCGGTCACCGGCCGCCGCCCGCGTTGGCGAGGGAGCCGGCGGCGTGCGCGTCGGTGTCCTCGTAGTTCTTGGCGGTGCTGATCAGGTTGGCGCTCTGGCGGTCCATCTCGGCGGCGAGTCCGTCGAGGATCGCGCGCCAGGAGTCGGTGCAGGAGTTGAGCTCGGCGCCGGTCGTCCAGCCCTTGAGCCCCGCCTCGGCGGTGTCGGACGCGCCGAGCACGCCCTTGGTCTCACCGGGAATCAGCTCGGCCGTGGCCTTGCCCGTCTCCCCGGCGCCCTTCAACTCCCCGGGCTTCACCTGGAAGCCCGAGCCGCCGCCCGCATCAGGTGCTACTGGCATGTCTTTCCCCCGTTCGTGGTACGTCTGGCGTTCAGAAACTTAGCGAGTTCTTTACCCGACGAGCCAGGCGGGGGTGTACCGGTTCTGTGCCAGATCGGACGGTTGCTCAGCAGGTCAGTGGCTGAGTGACCGTCAGATCCGGTGCGGCGCCGGGGGAACGGCGCCGCACCGGCAGACACTCAGTGCGACCAGAACGGGTCGTCGTAGGTGAGGCCGTAATCGGGCTGGCCGGCCGAGTTGGTCGGCGCGGGGTCGCCCGGGCCGAACGGGTACGGCTCGCCGTGGTACTTCACGTCACCGACGGAGGAGGAGAAGGTCGCGATGTTCTCCTCCCCGCCCACGACGAGCCGCAGCTCATAGCCCTTGGAGGTGCGGACCTGGATCGACGGGTCCTTGGGGTTGACGGACTCGACCTCGTAGCCGCGCTGCTTCCAGTGCCGCTCCACCAGCCCGAGCAGGCTGCCCACCTTCTCCTTGGACAGCCGGGTCAGGACCTGGCGGTCCTTGTTCGCGATCGCGACGTCCCGGTCCTTGTTGTCGGCGGTCTGCTTGGGCTTCAGGGTGAAGGTCGTGTCACGCCACTTGAGGGCGGGCGTGATCGCGCCGAACGTGTCGTCCAGCAGGGTGTTGATCTCGTCGCGTGCCGTACTCGCCTCCATGGCGCCCGGCTCCTTTCCCGGTGTGTCCCCCGATGAACTGCAGCTGCTGAGAGCCAGGCAGGCGCCCAGGAGGGCACCGGCCAGGCGGAGATGGCGCGTGGTCATCGGCGGTCCTGGTGCTCGACCTTGTCGGGCTGACCGGAGACGATCCGGCCGATGTTCTTCAGCGAATCGCTGCCGTCGTCGAAGTAGTCGGAGTGGTTCTCGAACTGGTTGCCGACGACGACGTGCCCGGGGTGGACCTTGAACCGCTCCGCGCCGAAATCGTCGCTGGCCGGGTCCTGCCCGTGCCACAGCTCGTGCGGATCGGTGATCGCCTCGTAGGCGCCGACGATCGGTACGACGTAGCCGACCGCCTCGGTCTTCGACGGCAGGTGGGTGACCGGGTCGAACTCGGCGGCGCCGACCCAGACGTGCTTCGGGTCCATGTTCAGCTCCGACGCCTTCTGGGCGCCGGTGCCCGGGCTGCCGACCAGGATGATGTCGTCGACCGGGATGCCGCCGTCGCGCTGTGCGGCCTGGCCCACGGTGGTCGACCCGTAGCTGTGGCCGAGCGCGACCAGGTGGCCCGGCGAGCCTTCGTGGGTGGCCCGCAGGCTCTGCATGAACTTCTGGTAGTTCTCCCCGCCCTTCTCGGCCCGCTCCTTGCCCATCACGGCGGTGGAGTCAAGGCTGACGCCGTTGTTCGGCGGTGCGTCGTAGCCGAGCCACATCATCGACGCGGTGTCACCGTGGTTGCCGCCGGCCCGGTCGGTCTCCTGCCACACCGACTTGGCGCTGCTCGCGCCGCCGCCGCCGACGGCCTTCAGCTCGGTGCCGAGCCCGGGGACGTAGGCGGTGGTGTTCTTGGCGGTGTCGGGGTTACCGAAGGAGATGATGCCGCGGCCCTGGCCCTCGTCGCTGACGCCGACCAGGTAGACGGGCGGCGGGCTCGGGTCCTTGTCCTCCTCGGCGATCCGCTTCTGGATGGCGTTGAAGCCGTCGAGCTTCTTCTGGTCCCAGTCGTCCTTGGGGTTCTTCTCCTCGTACTGCTTGATCAGCCTGGGGAGCATGATGCGGTTGGCCTGGTCGCGGGCCGCGACCGGGATGCCGTCGCGGTTGCCGAACTTGTCCGGGTGTTCCTGGATGAGGCGCTTCTGCTCGTCCGCGGTCAGGCCGTTCCACCAGGAGTTGACCTCGGTGGGGGAGGCGTTGGCCGCAGGCATGCCCGTGGCGAGCAGGTCCTCGTCGCCACCGAAGATGTTGGCGATCTTGCTGCTGAGCTCCATCGTGGCCGTGCCGAGGTCCAGGCCGGTGCCGTTCTTGGCGGCGTCGGTGTAGTGGCGCAGGCGTTCGGCGATGACCTGGTCGGCGTGGGCGGCCTCGTTCAGCGCGTCGTTGATGCGCTTGCTGATGGCCTTGCCCTCGCTGGAGGGGTCTTTGAAGTCCGGGTCGTGGCGTTCGGCCGCGCTGGTGGGCGGCCAGGAGACGCCGCCGCCGTCGTCGACGGTGAAGCCGCCGGCCTTGGCGTCCGCCAGGGCGTCGAGCAGCTTGGACTGGGCGAGCAGGAAGGCCTCGGAGCCGTCCTTGAGGACCGGCCCGATCATGCCGAGCTCGATGCCTGCGGCCCTCAGCTTGGCCGTTGTCTGGGTCAGCGACTGCTGGGCCTGGCCGCCCGCGTCACCCGTCCAGCCGGAGTTCTTGACCCGGGTGTCGACGCCGTCGTTCCAGGTGGTCGCGTGCTTGTCGAAGTTCTCCTGGAGCTTGGTGTAGGCGTCGGCGGCGGCGATCATGTCGCCGGGCTTGGCATCGCGCAGAGTGGGGATGTCCATGCTCAGGCAGCCTCGGTCGGTGTCGCGGTGGGCATGACGGTCGTTGCGGTGGCGGGCCGGGGGCGCTTCGTCATCGGCCACCGCCCGCGTTGGCGAGGGAGCCGGCGGCGTGCGCGTCGGTGTCCTCGTAGTTCTTGGCGGTGCTGATCAGGTTGGCGCTCTGGCGGTCCATCTCGGCGGCGAGTCCGTCGAGGATCGCGCGCCAGGAGTCGGTGCAGGAGTTGAGCTCGGCGCCGGTCGTCCAGCCCTTGAGCCCCGCCTCGGCGGTGTCGGACGCGCCGAGCACGCCCTTGGTCTCACCGGGAATCAGCTCGGCCGTGGCCTTGCCCGTCTCCCCGGCGCCCTTCAACTCTCCGGGCTTCACCTGGAAGCCCGAGCCGCCGCCCGCATCAGGTGCTACTGGCATGAGTTCCCCCGTTCGTCTCACATGTGGCGTTCAGCAACTTAGCGAGTTCTTTACTCGGCGGGCCAGGCGGGGGTGTACCGGTTCTGTGCCAAATCGGGCAGCGGTGCAGGCTTCGGTGGTGCAGCGGTGCAGCGGTGCAGTGAGTGGTGCAGCCGTTCGGCTGTTCAGCTGTTCGGCGGCTCAGCGGCTCAGCGGCCGTCGGGTCCGATCCGGTGCAGCAGGAGCAGGGCAACGTCGTCGGGGCGGGAGCGACGCTCAGTCACATTCAGCGTGAGCAGGTCGGCCAGCCGCTCCAGCGCGGGGCCGGAAGCGTCCGCCACGGGCCCGGTCTGCCGGGACCACAGCTCCAGACCACCGAGCATCCGCTGCACCGACTCGTCGTAGTCCTCCTCGCGGTCCTCCACCAGGCCGTCGGTGTAGACGAGCAGGGTCTCGCCGGGCGCCAGCTGTCCGGTCGTCAGCGGGTACTCGGCGCCCGGGTCGACGCCCAGCGGCGGGCCGCCCGGCAGGTCGAGCTCAGCGGCGCCGGCGTCGGTGATCCGCACCGGCGAGGGGTGGCCGGCGCGGGCGGCCAGGAGCGTGCCTTCGGCCGGGTCGAGGGTGAGGTAGAGGCATGTCGCGAAGAGATCGGTGTCGAGTTCCGCGAGCAGGCGGCTGGTCCTGGCCAGGGTCGCGGCGGGGTCGTGTCCGTCGGTGGCGTACGCGCGCAGGCCGCTGCGCAGCTGGCCCATCACGGCCGTGGCCTCGGCGTTGTGGCCCTGGACGTCGCCGATGACCAGCCCGATCCGGCCGTCCGGCAGCCGCAGCAGGTCGTACCAGTCGCCGCCGATCTGCATCCCCTCGGTGCTGGGCAGGTAGCGGGCGGCGGAGGTGACGCCCGGGAGTTCGGGCAGGCTGCGGGGCAGCATCGCGCGCTGGAGCTCGGTGGCCCGGTAGTGGTGGGTGTCGTAGAGCCGGGCGCGCTCCAGGGACTGGGCGAGGATGCCGGCGAACGCCGAGTACAGGGTGCGGTCCTCGCGGCTGAAGACCCGCTCGGTGGCGAAGGTGATCAGGCAGGAGCCGACCTGCCGGCCGGAGGCGATCAGCGGCAGCACGGCCCAGGAGGGCGGGGTGAGCGGCCCGCCGCCGGGCGGGCGGTGGCCGGGCTCGCTGAACAGCGGGGCGGAGCGGGCCAGCGAGTGCTGCATCACGCCCTCGGAGAGGTCGGCCAGCCGGGTCAGCTCGCTGCGGCGGCGGCCGCCGTAGACGGTGTGTGAGACCGGCAGCAGCCGGCCCTCGTTGACCAGGTCGAGCACCAGGCCGGCGGCGCCGAGCGCGGGGCGGGCCACGTCGGTCATCGCCGTGGTGACGTCCCGGACGGTGACGGCGCGCGAGAGCGTGCGGGTGAGCGCGAGCAGCAGCGCCGAGCGGGCGCCAGCCAGCGGCGCGTCGCCCTCGGAGCCCTCGGAGCCCTCGGAGCCGGCCGGGACCCCCAGGGCGGGCGCGGGCGTGGGCGTGGGCTCGGGGCCGGCCACCCGGTCGCGGTCGGTGAGCAGCCCGGCGATCCGTACCGGGCGGCCGTGCACGTCGAGCATCACCTCGCCGTTCTCCTCGATCCGTACGGCCCCGCCGCCCCGGCGCAGCACCCGGTAGCAGAGCCGGTACGGCCCGCCGGCGGCGAGCGCGTCGGCGAGGCCCGCCTGCACGTCGGGCAGGTCCTCGGGGTGGACGATCCGGCTGAGGTCGGGCGCCTCGGTGGGCGCGCCCTCGGCGGGTGGCGGCAGTCCCACCACCCGGTAGGCCTGGGTGTCCCAGAAGTTCTCGCCGGTGACCAGGTCGCGTTCGAAGGCGCCGGAGCCGGCGGAGCGCAAGGCCAGGGACAGCAGGGGCTGGGCGAGCCGCGCGGGTCGGTCGGGGCCTTCGGGCCGGGTGTCGCTACGGGTGCCGGTGGTTGCGGTGTCGGAGTCGGCTCCGGCAGCTGTGGCGGTATCGGCGGCGTCCGGCGGGCTGCCGCCCGCACCGGCCGGTGCGCCGCCGCCGCCGTGCATGTGGTGCAGCAGGTGGGAGAGCCGGTGGGCGCAGGCCTCGGCCAGCGTCTCCAGGATGTCCAGGTCGCGGTGCGGGACGGTCCCCCGGTGGGCCAGGGACAGCGCGACCACGCCGAGCAGCTGCCCGTCCACGATCATGGGCAGCGCCACGATCGCGACCATGCCGGTGCCCATTCCGACGCTGTCGTTGGGGTACTCCACGCTGGTGCGTTCGGGGCTGAGCAGGTAGGGGCGGCGCAGTCGCAGCGCCATCGCGGCGGGCAGCTCGCTCGCCGGGTCGAGGACGCCGTAACGCTCGTGGGCCCAGTCGGGGAGTCCGTGCGAGGCGGTGAGCCGGAGCATCCCGGCCGAGTCCAGCAGGTAGACGGCCGAGCCCTCACCCGTGATCCAGCCGGGGCCCTCGCCGAGGATGGTGCCGAGCAGCTCGGCGGCACTGTTGCAACGCAGCAATAACCGGACGCACCGCATGGCGCTGCGGGCGCCGGGGTTGGTGCGGGGGGTCCCGTTCCCGTCGTCGGAGGGAGGGAGCCAGGGCGAGGTCAGGTCCATCGGGATACCCGGCCTTTCCGCTCCCGGGGAAGCTCGATCCCGTCTCGTACTGAATTCCTAATATCCTATTTCGCTTGGCCGGGGAATGGGTCAACCGCGACCGCCCCGTCGGGCTGCCCGGCGCAACGGCTGACGGAACGGCTGACGGAACGGCCGGGTGACGGCCGCACGGGAGACGGCGGCGAGGGGCATCGGCCTGCGGGGTGGCCTGCGGGCGCGCTCGACCCGACACCCGGCGGCCGAACGCCTCAGGAGCTCGGCCAGACCCGCAGCCCGCCCGTCAGCAGCCCGATCAGCCGGTCCTGGGTGACCGCCGGGTCCTCCGCCAGCTGGAACGCCCCGCCGATCGAGAGCGAGGCGAAGCCGTGGGCCAGCGAGCGCACCGCCCGGGCCGCGTGGATCGCCTCCGAGCCGTCCAGCCCGTACTCGCGTAGCACCGCGATGATCACCCCGACCAGCCGCCCGGCCGCCCGGGTCAGCTCGTCGTCCGGCTGCGGTGCCTGCGGCAGGGCGTTGTAGCGGTGCGGGTACTCGGTGGCGTACGCGGTGTAGGCGCGCAGCACCGCCGCCACCGCGTCGTCCCCGCTGCGCCCGACGGCCGCCTCGGCCAGCCGGTCGGCCAGTTCCTCGGTGACGCGTACCGCGAGCAGCCGGCGCAGCTCGGCCAGGCCGCCGGTGACGTGCTTGTAGAGCGAGGGGGTGGCGACGCCGGCCCGGGCGGCGACGGCGGCCAGGGTGAGGGCCTCGGGGCCCTGCTCGTCGATCAGGCCGAGGGCGTGGGTGACGACGCTGTCGGGGGTCAGTCCGACTCGGGGCATGGGGGACCTCCGTGGTGCGAGGGGGGTGGGGTGCGCTCACGCCGGCCCGTGGCGGGTGCGCCGCGCCTGTACGCGTGGCCGGCGCGTGGCCGTGTGGCCGTGGGTGACCCGTGGGACGGGTGACCGGGTGACCGGGTGAGGGCAGATGAGGGCGGGCGACGGCGAGGCGAGCCCGTGGGACCCGCCCGGGCCGCCGAGGACCCTACGCGAGCTCGCGCAGGAACGGGACCAGTGCGTCGGCCGTGGCCTGCGGGAACTCCGCCATCGGGTAGTGCCCGGCGCCCTCGATCATCACCTTACGTGCCTTCAGGGCGGAGGCCTGCCGGTCGGCGACGGCCTCGGGCTCGGGGAAGTCGGGGTCCTTGGTGCCCATCACGACCAGCGCGGGGCAGCTCACGGCCTCGCTCCAGCCGACCGGCGAGGAGTCACCCTGGGCGTAGGCCCGGGTCGCGGCCTTGCGGCCGGGGGTCCGCAGGGCGACGACCAGCCCCGCGACGTACTCCTCGAAGTCGGCCGGCTTGGCGGTGGGGTACGCCATCTTGCGCAGGTAGTAGCCCCAGACGGAGGGGAAGCGGACGAGGGCCGCGCCGAGTGCCTTCACCGTGAGGCGCTGGAAGGCGTTCTGCGGCAGGTTCTCGATGAAGGCGTCCAGCAGGACGATCCCGGCGACCCGCTCGGGGGCCAGCCCGGCGACCTTGACCACGCTGGCTCCGGCGTAGGAGTTGCCGGCCAGCACGGCGCGCTCGATGCCGAGGTGGTCCAGCAGTGCGAGGGCGTCGATGGCGATCGCGGCGGGGGAGTAGTCGTCCCAGGCGATCGAGGACTCGCCGAAGCCTCTCAGGTCGAGGGTGATCACCCGGTGGCCGGCCGCGACCAGCAGCGGGCGCAGGTGGCGGTAGACGGTGCGCGAGTCGAGCATGCCGGGGAGCAGCAGGACGGGGGCGCCGGCGCCGTGCGCGGTGCTGCCGGGCCCGGCGCCGGTGTCGTCGCCGGTGTCGTCGAAGGCGAGGCGGCCGCCGGGGAGCGAGAGGTACTGGGTCGCGGGGATGGTGGAGCTGGACATCGCGGGCCTCCTTGGCCTCTTGGCCGTGCCATCAACGAAATGCCGATAGCCACAAAGCTAAGGCTAATAGCCTTAGTCGTCAAGGATGGCGCGATGGTTCTCTGTCGCGATCGCCGGAGCCGAGGCCCGGGTCCTCGGGTGCTCCGGGTGCTCGGGTGCCTGGACCCTCGGTTCCCGGGCGCCCGGGCTCCCGGGCTTACGGGGCTGCTGCGGTGCTGCGGTGCTCAGATCCCGTCCACCTTGAACGGGTCGTGCTCGGCCAGCAGCTTCTCCAGTCGGGCCTGGTCCACGCGGGTGACGATCTCGGTGCTCTCCTGCCGGTCACGGATGACCTTGGCGAGCGTGAACGAGGAGGTGATGGTGTACAGCAGGCCGACTGCCAGGAAGGCCCGGGTCCAGGAGTCCACCGGCAGGTAGGCGATCCCGGCCGCGAGGGCGATCGAGGAGAGGGCGAAGGACAGCACGGCCTGGACGAAGTATGCGGCCGTGGTGCGTGACTGCATCGGTGTGCTCATGCCGCAAGACTCGCCAACTCCGTTGCCACACACATGAGTACGCGTACTCACTTCACCGGGTGGTTCGTTGACGTACGCTCACGTTGGGTAGTGCGGGGATGGGGTGGTGACGGTGCACAGTGGTGTCAACCGCCTCAAATCACCCATCCCGTCCCGGAAGGATCGAACTGCACCTCCCGATTGGCTTGGAATCATGGGCTCCTAGGATTAACGTTTGATAACGCAGCGCGGTCCTGAACGCCGTACCCACGCGGCACCGTGCGCCGTCGCTTAATCCCGACGACCTGCCTTCGGACAGGTCGGGGAGCCGGGGAACCATGTTCCTTGGGGTGAATCGGCCAGGCCCCGGCCAGGCCGTAGGAGACCTTCCTGCTCCGAACCCGTCAGCTAACCCGGTAGGCGCGAAGGAAGGAAAGGAGCGCGCCTCCGTGGCGTCGTCGCACTCCCCGGCACACCTGCCCGGCACCGGAGCCGGTACCCAGCTGCTCGACCACCCGTGGCCCTCGGCCACCCAGCACCACGACGCGCCGTACACCGACGCGCAGTACGCCGAGACGTCGTACGAGGCGCCGTACGCGGCCGAGGCCTCCGCCGCTCCGGCCGCGCCCGCCGTCCCGTCCTTCGGCCAGCCGTTCGGCTCGTCCTTCGGCCAGCCTCTCGACACCCCGGGCGAGTCGGCCCCGGAGAGCGCCGACGTCAACCGGCACCGGATGCCCCGCCAGTCCCGCGGCGCCGGCCCGCTGCTCGGCGTCACCGCGGTGGCCGCCACCCTCGGCGCCACCGGCTTCGCCGCCGCGACACCCGCCGCCGCGCCCGCCATCGCGGCCCCGGACGAGGCGCCCGTCTCGCTCTCCGCCGACCCCGACCCCGGCCTCGCGCTCGCCGCCCGCATCCAGTTGCAGGCCGACAGCCAGCGCACCGCCGCCGAGGAGAGCGCCCGGATCCAGGCCGCCAAGGAGGCCGAGGCCAAGCGCGCGGCGCAGCAGCTGGAGGCCGAACGCGCGGCCGAGGCCGCCGAGAAGGCCAAGCTGGCGGCCATCAAGCTGCCGATCGCGGACTACGAGCTGACCGCGCACTACGGCCAGAGCGCCTCGTACTGGGCCCACCTGCACACCGGCCTGGACTTCGCCGCCTCCACCGGCACCCCGGTGATGGCGGTCGGTGCCGGCACCATCACGTCGGCCGGCTGGTCCGGCTCGTACGGCTACCGGATCATCCAGACGCTGCCCGACGGCACCGAGATCTGGTACTGCCACCTCTCCTCGATCCTCCGGGCCTCCGGCAAGGTCGTCCCGGGCCAGCAGATCGGCAAGGTCGGCGCCACCGGCAACGTGACCGGCCCGCACCTGCACGTCGAGGTCCGCCCCGGCGGCGGCGCGCCGGTCGACCCCGAGACCTGGTTCCAGCAGCACGGCATCACGCCCTGACGGAGGGCGTGCCCCACACGTGAGGGTCGCCGCGCCGGCCCCGGCTCGCACGCCGGGACCGGCGCGGCGGCGTTCGGCGACGCGGGGCGTAGCGGTGCTCCTCGGGCATCACGCGACCAGCTCGAACCAGACGATCTTGCCCTTGCCGCACCGGTTGTAGCCCCAGCGGGTGGCGAGCCCGGCCACGATCAGCAGGCCCCGGCCCGAGGTGGCGAACGGCTCGCCGGGCGGGAGCGGTCGGGGGACGGGGAGGTCGGGGGAGTCGTCGTAGACGTGGACGCGCAGGCGGTTGCCGGTGAGCGCGATCGAGACGACCGGGGTGCTGCGGCCGTGCCGATGGCTGTTGACGTAGAGCTCGCACAGGACGGTCTCGGCGTCGTGCACGAGGTCCGCGTGCCAGCCACCGTCGACCATGAGGTCGCGCAGGAGGAGCAGCGCGGGCGTCCAGTCGGGCGGCGGTGTGGTGTTCGGAGGCGTGGAGACTCGCATGGATCCCCCTCGATGGGTGGACGGAGTGCACACGTGGGCGGATTGTCACCGTGAACGAGTCCGGCGCGCGGCTGGCAGTGCCGTGGACGGATGCTCTGCGGTCCCGGGGCAGCCGGTACCTACTGCCGGCGAGGAGAAGGGTTACTGACGCTCCGTCCGGTGAGCTGACTGTCACCGAAGGTAGGGCAGTAGGTGCCAACGTTGCAACCGACTTGGTCAAGCTGCCTAAACTTCTGCATATGGAGGGCGGCGGCAAGCCGGGGGCCGGGTGGCGTCCACGCCGGGTCGCGAGCCACACTGCGCAGACAGAGGGAGGGCGGGCGTGGGACTCAGGGCGGAAATCAGTGAACGGCAGCGTCGATTCGGCGAGGAACTGCGGCGCCTGCGCATGGCGGCCGGCCTGTCCGCACCGGAGATGGGCATCAAGATTGGCATGAAGGGGCCGGCGGTCAGTCATACGGAAGCCGGACGCCTCGGTATCAACCTTGAGCGCCTGGACACCTGGCTCGATGCGTGTGGCTGCGACGACCTGGAGTTCCGGGCCGCGCTCATCGCGATGGGCCGGAGCACAGGGAAAGGCTGGTGGAGCACCTACAAGGGCGTCATGAACGCCTCGGCGCTCGACCTGGCGGAGTCCGAGGCCGCCGCCATCTCGCTCGACAGCTACGAAACGCTGCTGATTCCCGGTCTGCTCCAGATCGAGCCCTACGCCGAGGTCATTCTCAGCGGCGACCCGGACAAGGTCCGGTTCCGTCTCGACCGCCAACACGTGCTGGTCGGCCCGGATGCTCCGCCGCTGCACGCGGTGGTGCACGAGGCGGCTCTGCATGCCATGTACGGGGGTTCGGCGGTCATGAAGCGGCAGCTGGACCATCTGGTGGAGATGAGTGAACTCCCCCAGGTCACCATCCAGATCCTGCCGTTCAGCTGTGCCGAATACGCATCGACCGACACCACCTTCATGATGCTGGGCGGCGCGCACGATGAGCTGGATACGGTCCTGATGGAGCATCCCGCGGGCTCCGTCTATCTCGGGGCGCCCGAGGCGATCGCTGCATATCGCGAGAAGTTTGCTCGGCTCAAAAGCCTGGCGCTACCGCCGCTGGATGCCAGTCCTTCCTCGCGGTCGCACGCGGAGCGTGATTCGTGGGGGCTGATCCAGCACATCCGCTACACACTCTAGGGAAGGCATCCATGTCTCAGCTCACCTGGCAGAAGTCGAGCTTCAGCGGAGACCAGGCCAACTGTGTGGAAATCGCTTCCGAGGACGGCGTGATCTACATCCGGGAGTCGGATGATCCGGCGAGCGTCGTCTCCACCACCAGGGCCAAGCTTGACGCCTGGATCCAGGGCGTAAAGGCGGGCGAGTTTGACCACTTCACCGCCTGAGCTGCAGTAGTACGTGGCCCCTCGTCACTGGGCGAGGGGCCGCAGGTATGCCTCAAGGTGCCATCCTTGCAACATTACTTACCGTGGCCTACCGTAACGATGCGCACATCCGGCGCGGCGGGCCGATCGGCACAGCCATGCCCAAGGCGCTTTGTGCCCCGGCGACTTGATTCGGGGCATCCCTACCTCCTCCGAAGCGGGAGAGCGCCGTGGATCCCGATCTGCCGAGTGACCTGCCATCCGTCGGCGACCTGCTGGCCGCAGGGTTCGCGGCCACCCTCTTCGCCGTCCAGACCGTCTTCGAGGAGCTGGCCGGACCGGGCCTCCCCGCCGCCGCCGGGCTCGCGCGGGTTGAAGCCGATGCTTTCGACTGGCCCGCCCTGGTCGAACTCGTCGACCGGCTCGCCCTCCTCGCCGACGAGCGGGAGGCCGCCGCCGCGCCGGGCATCCTCGCGGCCAACGACGCCCACCGGCTGCTGTTCCTGGCCAAGCGGATCGCCTACCGCGAGGGCGCCGGCCGCAACGCTGGCTGCAGCCCGGCCCGCGTCGCCCTCCGGCGCCAGGTCTGAGCGGCCGGACCTGTGAGCGGCCCGGGCCCGGGTGCTTCGACCCGGGTCTCCCTCGCGTGGGGGAGGCGGATCCTGCGGGAGAGCGATCTCCGTGGTCGGGCGTTCGGCCAGAGTTGTGCCAGGCGGGAGGTAGTGGGCCCGCCGGGCTTTGGAAGAGATCTCGGGGGAACGCCATGGGGACGACGGCAGCACGACGCGGACGGCGGCACGGTTGGGCGGGGTACGTCGCCGCGGCGGCGGCCCTCGCGTACGCGGCGCCGCACTTCTGGTGGGGCGCCGGGATCGGCGCCACCTTCCCCGGCGACTTCGCCGAGGCCCCGCACGGCACTTGGGAGGCGGCGATCGGCTACTGGGGAATGGGCGGCGTCGCGGTGCTCGGCGCGGTCGTCGCGCTCGCCCTGGTCCGGCCGTGGGGCCGCCGGCTTCCACGCCGTCTGCTCGCCGTTCCGGTGGCGATCGCCTCGGTGGCCATGACGCTCTGGGGCTTCACCTACTTCGCCCTGCAATACCTGCTCGCCGCCGAACGGGTCGTCTCCGCTCCGGCCTTCGCCGCCAAGGACGCGCACCCGCAGGCCGCTTGGGGGCTCTTCTGGTACGCGCTGTTCGTGACATGGGGCGTCATGCTCGGCGCCGCCGCCTGGAACCGTCTTCGCGGCGGGCGCATCCGTTGCGCGTGCGGCCAAGGCGCCGTAGCGCCGACCGGTTGAGGATCGAGGGGGACTCGCGGGCAACGGACGATCTGACGGACGCCCGCTGGCGGACCTGGGCGGAGCCCCGGCACGCCGGGCTGGTGACGCGCTACCGGCCGGAGCCCGCGCGACTGCCGCCGCTGCCGCATGCCGCTCGGAGCGGAGCCGGGAGTTCAAGGAGCGAGCCCGGCCCACTCCTTGAACTCTTCTACCGCAGCTGCGCCTCAGGCGGCGATCTTGCCGGCGGCCAGGAGGGCGTTCAGGGAGGTGCGCTGGACGTAGGTCAGCATGCCGATGGTGATGGCGGCCATCGCCACGGCCATGGCGAGGTGCGCGAGCACCGAGGTGGCGGCCAGGCCGACCGCCGTGAGCAGCAGGTGGCTGCCGATGCGCAGGCCGACCAGGGTGAAGGCGACCTTGCGGGTGCCCTTGCCGCGCCACATCAGCTTGGCCAGCTTGAGGCGGCTGCGGAGCATCGTCAGCGAGACTGCGATGTTGGCCACGATCAGCGCCACCAGCGCCGGCCAGGCCGCCGGGAAGGCGTTCAGCAGGTCGAAGGCGCCGGCCACGACCGCCTCGAAACCGAAGAACCAGGTCGGCAGCCGCAGCTCCGCGACGGTCGGGACCGGCTCGGCGGCCGGGGCCCCAGTGGCGTCGGCGTCGGCGTTGGTGGCGGTGGCCTTGCCGAGCTTGATCGTGGCGTTCATCGGATTCCCCCGTGTGTCTCGCCCGGCCCTCGCGCCCATCGCCCCCGCCGGTGGCACCAGTCTGCCGCTCGGGGCGTGCCGTCCGGCAGCGGCGGGGGTCACCTCTCCGGCATGACAGATGTCATCCCGTCAGCCCGGTCGGGCTCACTCCTCGCGGGCCTCAGTGGCCTCAGTGACCTCGCCGGCCCCGGTGTACTCGGGCTCATCCGGCGGGAGCTGCGAGAGGTACGCGTTGATCTCCTCCGGGCCCGGCTCGGGCGCCAGCTCCGGGTACTCCGCCGCCAGCAGCTGGGGCAGCCCGGGCACCGTCCACTCGCCGTACAGCTCCAGCGCCGCGGCCCCGGCCGCCGCCTCGAAGGACTCGAAGTCCCCGGCCAGTTCCTCGGGCATCGGCAGGCCAAGCGCGTTCAGCTCCGCCAGATTGCGGTAGCTGCGCTGCATCAGCCCGTTCTCCAGCAGCATTCGCGCGCCGTCGGTGGCCATCCCGACCGACAGCAGCCGGGCCGGCCCCCAGCCGCCGTCACCGTCGACCCGGTCCAGCAGGCCCGCGCTCTCCAGGTCCTCGTACACCGCCAGCCGCTGCTCGGGCGCCAGCTCCAGGAAGCCGTCCAGCCAGCCCCGGACCGCCGTCAGGTCCGCGACGTCCACCCCGTCCGCCCGCAGCAGCAGCGTGTACAGCCGGGGCCAGGTCACCAGGTCCGCCCGGCGCAGCAGCCCGGCCGCGACCTCGCCCTGCCACTCGGCCTCCGCGTGCAGCCGCTCCTGCCGCTTGGCGTTCAGCCGCTTCGCCGCCCGCTGGTGGTCGATCAGCAGCCGTACGGCCGCGCCGTACGCCAGCGGGTCCTCCTCGGGGGCCGGCTGGACGTACAGGTACAGCCGCTCGTACAGCAGCTGTTCCAGCACCGGGGAGGTCAGCTCCGGCCAGCCGTCGTGCAGCCTGCCGTCGCCCAGCTCCAGCAGCGTCAGCACCGCCCGCAGCGGGCCCTCGGCCACCGGCTCGCGGCCGTTGTCCGCCGCCCAGGCGAGCAGCTCGGCGGTCCGGGTACGTGGGGCGAGCCGCAGGTCATCGTCGTTCATGTTACGAACCGTAGCCGCTGTAGGGTCGGCAGACATGGTCCCCGTACAGCTCACCGGCCCGCGCCTGGCCATCCGAGAGTTCCACCACACCCCCGGCGACGTGGACGGACTGCACTCCGTCTTCGGCGACCCGGAGACCGCCCGGTACCTCCCGTTCGAGGCCCGTGACCGCGAGACCTGCGCCGACCAGATCGAGCTGTACCTGGAGGAGGCCCAGAAGGACCCGCGGACGGTCTACCGGCTCGCCGTCACTCTGCGCGAGGACGGCGACGACGTCCCACCGATCGGCAACGCCGTGCTCGGCATCGAGGGCCGGCGGGCCGCCTTCATCGGCTACGCGCTGCGCCGCGACACCTGGGGGCGCGGCTACGCGAGCGAGATCACCCGGCTGCTCTGCGGTTTCGGCTTCGAGACCCTCCGGCTGCACCGCCTCGCCGCCCGGGTGGACCCGGCCAACACCGCTTCCTCCCGCGTCCTGACGAAGGCCGGCTTCCAGTTGGAGGGGCGCATCCGACACGACCTCTACCTTCGCGACACCTGGCACGACGCGCTCCAGTACTCGCTGCTGGAGGACGAGTGGGAGCAGGTGAAGCACCAGGCGGTGGAGCAGGCGAGCGGACCCGGGCCCGGGCCGGACGCGGACTGAGCGTGGACCGACCGCACGGACCGACGGCACGGACCGACGGCAGGCCGGCTCGGCTCGGTTCGGCCAGGGGGTTATCCCCACCCCCGATCCGCCAGGGAGCCGGATGCCCCTGACGGCCCCGCACTGGCACCTTTGACTGGTCAGCAGAACCAGCAGGACCACGAGGGACCGAGGCCGGGCATGAGCAGCAGCGCGCAGCAGAGCGAGTACGGCTCCTACGACGACGACCACTACGACGCCCGCCGGCCGGCCGCCACCTTGCACCGCCCCGGCCGTCCCGGCCTCTGGCGGGCCCCGTTCGCCGCCGAGACCTTTGGCGAGATCCGCTTCGCGCTCACCGGTCTGCCGGTCGCCACCGCCGGCTTCGTCTTCGCCGTCACCCTGTTCAGCTTCGGCCTGAGCACCGTCGTCACCGTCATCGGCCTGCCGGTGCTGGCCGTGCTGCTGAGCGGGGCGCGTGCCTTCGCGGCGCTGGAGCGCGCCCGGGCCCGGACCATGCTCGGCCTGGACGTCCCCGGCCCGGCGCCCGTCCGCAGTGCGCGTCCGGGGTTCTGGGGCGGCGTCGTCGACCGGCTCTCGGACGCGGCCGGCTGGAAGGCCGTGCTCTACCAGGTGATCACGTTCCCCTGGGCCGTCCTCAGCTTCGTCGTGACGCTGGACTTCCTGCTGCTCGGCTGGGCCATCGCCGCCTACCCGCTCTACCACTGGGCCTACGCCCGCTTCACCCCGTGGGCGGGGCTCAACCTCTTCGACTACACCGACTCCGCCGGCGGGCACCACGAGTACGTCATCACCTCGCCGCTCCAGATCGCGGGTGTGTCCGCCTTCGGCTTCCTGCTGGTCTTCCTGACCCCGTTGCTCGTCCGCGGGCTGAACGGCGTCAACCGGTGCGCGATCCGGGGCCTGCTGAGCCGCTGACCCCCTCGTCCGGCGCCCTGCCGGGCCCGCGCCGTTCCCGATCCCGTCCCACCTCCCCGCTCCCACCCTTCCCGCGCTCCCACCCCCCGGTTCCCGCCGTGCCCGCTCCGGCCGCCCCCGGATGCGGGCCGGCTGCACCCGTGTTCGGATGTCCGACGTACCGTCGCCGCGCCGCCCGGAGCCGACATGGCCGCCCAGGACATCCTGATCACCTCCCGCCCGCTCGACGAGTACTGCGCCCTCTTCGGCCTCACCCGCGCGCGGCTCGCCGCCCTCACCGGTCCCGTCCTGGACTGCCCGGGCGGCGCCGCCGGCCTCGCAGCCGAGGCCCGCGCCCTCGGCTGCCACGTGATCGCCACCGACCCCGCGTACGCCCTGCCGCACGAGGTGCTCGCCGCCCGCGCCGTCGCCGGGCGGGACGCGATGGCCGCCGCCATGCACCGCACCCCGCAGCACTTCCAGCGGCCCCGCGATCTGCCGTACGACCGCTACCTGCGCAGCTGGGACCGCGCCCGGCAGCTGTTCGCCGCCGACACCGCCCAGCACCCCGAGGCCTACGTGGCCGCCGCCCTGCCCCGGCTCCCCTTCGCGGCCGGCACCTTCGCGCTCACCCTCAGCTCGTTCCTGCTCTTCGCCTACCCGCAGTCCTTCACCCCCGCCCAGCAGCTCGCCGCGCTGCTGGAACTCGCCCGGGTCACCGCGCCGGACGGCGAGGTGCGGATCCACCCCCTGCACGACGGCACCGGCCGCCGCTCCCCCCGGCTCGACGGGCTGCGCCACGCCCTCGGGGCGCACCGGGTCGCCAGCGAGATCCGCAGCTTCCCGCGCCCCGGCGACGGCCGGACCCGGCGCGTGCTGGTCCTCAGATCCGCCGGTCACCGGCGCCGCCGAGCCGATAGCGTGTCGGCTCATGGAGAACTCAGCGCCCACGGAGAGTTCGGCACCCACGGAGCGTTCGGCACCCACGGCGACATCCACGGGCACGGCCACCGCCCACCCCTTCGCGGCGTCAGGCGCCCACCGACTGCTGGAGATAGCGGGTGTCCGCAACATCCGTGACGTCGGCGGCTTCACCACCACCGACGGATCCACCGTCCGCACCGGACTGCTCTACCGCTCGGCCTGGCTCGCCGACCTCACCCCCGAGGGCGCCCGGGCGCTCACCAAACTCGGCGTACGCACCGTGCTGGACCTGCGGGACCTGCGGGAGATCGACCGCTGGCCGGACCGCCTGCACGACCTCGCGGCCACCACCGCCCACCACCCGATGCTCCCGCAGGGCGGCGCGGACCACTACGGCAAGCCGCTCGCCGAGGCGTACCGGCTGATCACCGACACCGCCGCCGACTCCCTGCCCGCCCTGCTGCGCCGGCTCGCCGGGGACGAGACGCTGCCCGCGCTGCTGCACTGCGCGGTCGGCCGCGACCGGACGGGGATCGCCGTCGCGGTCCTGCTCGGCGCGCTCGGCGTCCGTGACGAGGACATCGTCGACGACTACCTGCTCTCCAACCTGGGCCTGGGCGTGCTGGACGGCCCGCAGGAGTACGTGGACGCGCACGGCGTGACCCGATTGACCGACGTGGTCGGCGCCGAGCTGATCACCGGGGCCCTGGCGGTCCTGCGTGAACGCCACGGCTCTGGCACCGGGTTCCTCGCCGCGAACGGCTTCGGCGCGGACGACCTCGCCGCGCTGCGGGCCCGCTTCCTGGCCTGACCGCCTGACCGCCTGACCGCCTGACCGCCTGACCACCTGCCTGACCCGCCCGGCCGGCCCGCCCCGTCAGCCGCCTTGGCCCGCCTGCTCGGGCGCGGGCTGGCGGGGCACCGTCGGCGCGGGCTCCGGTTCGAGCCGGGCCAGGATCTTCTCCGCCAGCCAACTCCGGTCCGAGCCGTACGGGATGCCCTCGGGTGCCATCAGCTGTGCCGCGACGGCGTCGCGCAGCCTGCGCCACTGGCCGGTGGCCAGCAGGGAGAGCAGCCCGCGCGCGGCGAGCAGCGCGTGGTACTGCTCGAAGCCGGAGCGTGGCCGCTCGATCGCGTCCAGGATGCTGTCGAGGTCTGCCAGCGCCGGATCGCCCTGCATCAGCGCGAGCGCCTGGATCCGCCGACCCTCGGAGCCATCGGTGAACAGCTCGCGCACCTGGTCGGCGGTGAGTGCGGAGCGCCGCGCGGTGGAGCGGACCTCGGCGACGACGTTCTCGGGCGTCGCGGACACACTCGGTGGCAGCTGGCTGCGGACGGTCTCCGGGTGGTCGGCGCTGGCGCCCAGCAGGCCGAGGTGCTGCATCGCGCGCACCCGCAGGTCGTCCGCGCCGACCTTGTCGCCCTTGCGGTCACGGTCCTGCCCGGCGAGGAAGAGGTCCAGTGCGTGGTCGGCGTCCGACAGCGCCCGCGGCAGCAGCAGCCGGGTGGCCAGCCAGCCGGCCAGGAACCCGAACACCAGGAAGTACAGCACCAGCGCGGCCGAGAACGACTCCGCCCCCGGGCCGCCGCCCAGCGCCGGGGCCAGCGCCGACCCCAGCTGGTGCAGCCGCTCGCCCAGCGAGCCGAGCTGGGTCAGGCCCACCCCGAGCAGCACCTTGGTCAGCCAGTCGGAGACCTGCTCCAGGTTGGTGTTCGGCAGGTACGAGCGCTGCGCGCCGGCCGCCGCACCTCCGGCCGCCGCACCGCCGGGGCCCTCGGCCGCGGCCTTCAGTCGCGGGATGCCGAACAGGAAGCCGAGCGCCGCACCGAGCACCGTCGCCGCGCCGGCCGCCATCACGCCGCCGCCGAGCGCCAGGAGCGGATGCTCCCGCTCCAGCGAGAACAGCAGCAGACCGAGCGACCCGACGCCGAGCAGCGCCGCCGCTCCCACCCGCTGAGCCGTCCGCAGCACCGCCGCCGCGCCCCCGGCCACCCCTGCCCCCGCCATCGCCTACCCCCTGTGCCGCTTTGAACGCTCGCAGCGACTGTACCCGGACCGGCCGTACCGGAACCGGAACCAGCAGCGGCGCAGGCGCGGACAACGCCCGCGCCGGCGTCCGGACATACAGACGGCCCGTGGGCTGTTCCTGGACGCTTGGCCTCCGCGGGGGCCAGGCGCCGAGGCACCGGGGATGTTCCGGTGAGCCCACGGGCCGGGTGACTGCTGGGAATTCGCCTGCCTCAGGAGGCCATGAGCCTCGCCTGCACAGGCAGGGGCGGCTCTAGCGAGCAGCCACCTCACACATCCTGACGGTACTCAACCAGGATCACCTCCTTTCAGTGTGCTGCCACGATAGGCATGCCACCTCGGGGAGGGCAACGGATTTACCGAGGGTGCTCTCAGACAGACTTGAGCTTCTGCTTGAACACCGACCCGTCGATGACGTTGTCGGCCGGCGGGGCCTGGACGGCGACCGGCTTGTCGAAGTCGCCGAAGGTCATCTGGGAGTCGGCGCCCTGCTGCATGGTCAGCAGGTACGGCTTGCCCTCGGCGGCGACCTGCATGGTGCTGGCCGAGCCGTCGGCGTTGGTCACGGTGAGGCCGAAGCTCTTCTTGCCGTCGGCGGTGCCGGCGGTGCCCTTGGCCCACTTGTCGCCCGCCTCGCTGGGGTCCTCCTTCATGATCGCCGTGGCCAGCCCGCAGATCATGCTCTCCTCGGCGGTGTCCGTGCCGTTCTTGCCCTTGCCCTCGGTGAGGTAGCGGCCCTTGAAGAGCTCGGCGATCATGGCGCCGGCCTTCGGGTTGCCACCCTGCTCGGCGAGCGCCTTCCAGTAGGCGGCGTCCGGCTTGACCCAGGTCTGGTCCGGGGTCTGGATGACCTCGAAGCTGCCGCCCTTCTCGCTGCCCATGGTGCCGACGCAGTTGCCTGCCTTGTCGGCGGCCAGGTTGAACTTCATGTCCGAGCCGTCGACGGTGACGTGCCCGACGACCTTGAGGGAGGCGAGACCGTGCATGGCGGCGACGGCCTGCTTCGAGATCTCGTCCGCGCTGAGCGTGTCGAACGCCAGGCCGGCCGGTGTGGTCGGCGTCGGGGTGGGCGTGGCGGTCGGCGTGGCGGCCGCGGTCGCCGCTGCCGTCGTCGGGGCTGCGGCGGCGCCCTTCTCCTCGTCGCCGTTGCAGGCGGTGGCGCCCGCCGCGAGGACCACACAGAGCACGGCGGTGTTGACAAGGCGCTTCGAGGGCATGGGGTTCCTTCTCGGTGAGATCGATCGGTGCCACGGCCCAGACCAGCAGGTCAGGCAGCAGGTGGCGGCGATCATTATGCTTTTGCCCGCCCCCTCGAACCCCGGAAATGTGGGGGCGTTATCGCTTTGTACCTTGATCGGTAACTTGGGCCCCGCAGGCATGCAGAAGGCCCGGCAGACGAATCTGCCGGGCCTTCTGTGCTACTGAGTAGCGGGGACAGGATTTGAACCTGCGACCTCTGGGTTATGAGCCCAGCGAGCTACCGAGCTGCTCCACCCCGCGTCGGTAAACACAACACTACGGGGAAGTCGCCCGAATGGGAAATCCGTATCCGCCGGCCTGCGCGCGGTGACGGGCGGTGCGGGCTTTCGCCCAGGCGGCGAAGCAGACCAGGGCGGCGAAGCAGGGCACCATCAGCAGTGCGTACACCAGCAGGAACCCGTTGGTGCCGAGGTCGGCGGCGGCGTTCCAGATGCCGTGCAGGGCCATCGCCAGCAGCAGGCCGGTCGGCGCGGCGATCCTGGCCAGCCAGCGGCGGCCGGTGGTGAGGGCGATGGCGAGGCCGAGGCCGGTGAGCGCGGTGAACAGCGGGTGGGCGAAGGGGGAGAGCAGGCCGCGCAGCAGGAAGGTCTGCACCGTGCTGTCGAAGTCGCGCAGGCTCGGGGTCTCGCCCAGGCCGATGCTGTCCAGCCGCTGCTGCTGGTCGTCACTGAAGGCGCGGCCGAGGTAGAGGGCGTTCTCGGTGAAGGCGAAGCCGCACGCGGTGATCCCGCCCAGCACTATCCCGGCGGCCATGGTGCGTGGTCGGGAGCGGGCGCGTGGGTGGGCGGGCGTGAGCGGGTAGGGGCGCAGGTACGGCAGGGGGCGCAGGTAAGGGCGCAGGCCCGGTGGGCGCCCGGCGAGCGGTACGGCGCGCAGCCCGCCTCGCGCGCCGAAGTGCAGCCGGGCGTAGGAGCGGGCGTGGATACGTGCGTAGATACGCGCGTACGGGCGCCCGTACGGGCGTGGTCGGTTGGCGGGGGCGCACCGGGGGCTGGGGAGCTGGCGCAGCAGCCCGGCGCAGGGGCGCTCGGTGCGGCAGCGCAGTCGGGGGCCGAGCGGGAGCAGGAGCAGCAGCAGGGCCGCGCCCTTGGCGCTCTCCTCGATCAGCGGGGTGGCGAACTCGGCGCCCAGTGTCTCGCCCCTGAGGCCGCCGTGCGTGGTCAGGAACTGGCTCGCCCAGCCGTTGGCGAGGATCGCCACCGTGGTCGCGGCGCAGGCGCCCCAGGCGAGGCAGAACATCAGGTGCCGCATCGGGATCCGGGCGGTCTGGTTGAGCCAGGCCAGCGAGCCCAGCACGAAGGGCAGTGGCAGCAGGGCGAGGCCCAGGCCCACCAGCAGGCCGGTGGTGCCGGTCTGCCGCCGGACCAGGTGCAGGATCAGCACGCCGCAGCCGGTCAGGGCCAGGACGGCGGTGGCGGTGACGGTGGGGACCGCGGGGTGGCGCGCCGGGGGCGCGTCCGCTGGGCCGGGCGCCGCCGGGGGGCGCGCGGGCCGGGGCGTGAGGCGCCCGGCCCGGCGCGTCCGGGGCCCCGGGATGGTGCGGGTGCCGACGGCGCGCGTGGGCGGGTCCTGATCCTCAGCGGCGAGGTGGGGCGCCCACAGGTAGGGCCCGCCGCTGGACGGGCTGCTCACCCGGCACAGGGTAGGTGAAGGACCGCCCCGCGGGGAGCCCCCGGTACGCCGGGTACCGGCCCGGGTGCTTCGGGTGACGGCCCGTGGGCGGGCCCGCGCAGCGGTCGGCGGCGGCTCGGCGGTGGCTCAGCGGCGACGGAACAGCAGGTCGTGGACCACGTGACCCTTGGCGATCCCGGCGCGTTCGAACTTGGTGACGGGCCGCCAGTCGGGCCGCGGCGCGTAGCCGGGGATGCTGCCATCCGGGTGATCGGCGGGCTCCAGCCAGCCGGTGCCGTCGCCCTCGGGGTGCAGGTTCTCCAGCTCCGGGGAGGCGGAGAGCACGTCGAGCATCTGCTCGGCGTACGGTTCCCAGTCGGTGGCGCAGTGCACCAGCGCGCCGGGGGCGAGCCGGGGGAGCACCAGGTCCAGGAAGGACGGCTGGACGAGCCGGCGCTTGTGGTGCTTCGGCTTGGGCCACGGGTCGGCGAAGTAGACCCGCAGGCCGGCCAGCGAGGCGTCGCCGAGCATGTCGCGCAGCAGGATCACGGCGTCACCGGCGGCGAGCCGGACGTTCTTGGAGCCGTCGCGCTCCAGCAGCTGGAGCAGGTTGCCGTGGCCGGGGGTGTGGACGTCGGCCGCGAGGATGCCCGTCGTCGGGTCGGCGGCGGCCATCGCGGCGGTGGTCTCGCCCATGCCGAAGCCGATCTCCAGGGTGACGGGGAGGTCGCCGAAGAGGGCGGGCAGCGAGAGCGGGCTGCCGTCGATCGCGATGCCGTAGTTCTCCCAGCCTCGGTCCAGCGCGCCGGCCTGGGCGTTGGTCATCCGGCCCCGGCGCGGCTGGAAGCTGCGGATGCGCCGCTCGCTGTGCTGGGCCTCGGTGGCCCGGTGCGGGTACATCGGCGCGGGGTACCCCGCCGGTGCGGCGGAGAGCCGGACGGAGGGGGAGGGCTGGGGGATGGGGGCGGTGGCAGTCACAATCGCCCCAGTCTACGGGGGGCCGGGCGGCTGCCCTCGGGCCCGGGCAGGGACTGTGACACAGCTCCCAGCGGGCCCGCCGGAGTGGGAAGTCGGACCGGCCGACCTCCCACTCCGGGCGGCCTCAGCCTCCGGCGGCCAGGGCGGCCAGCGCGCGGCGGGCCACCTCGCGGCCGATCGGCAGGGAGGCGGTGGCGGCGGGCGAGGGCGCGTTGAGGACGTGCACCAGGCGGCGGGTGGAGGCGGGGTCGTCCGGGTCGAAACCGGCGAAGGCGAAGTCGTCGAGCAGCGATCCGTCCCTGGCCACCGCCTGCGCCCGGACGCCCGCCGCGGCCGGCACCAGGTCGGCGGCGGTGACGGCGGGCAGCAGCCGCTGGACGGCGGTGGTGAACGCCCGCTTGGAGAGCGAGCGGTGCAGCTCACCGACCTCGTAGCGCCAGTGCCTGCGGGCGAGCCGCCAGCTGCCGGGGAAGGCGAGGGTGGTGGCCAGGTCGCGGGGGCGGACGGTGCGCCAGTCGTACCCCTCGCGGGCGAGCGCGGGCACCGCGTTGGGGCCGACGTGCACATCCCCGTGGATGCCCCGGGTGAGGTGGACGCCGAGGAAGGGGAACGCCGGGTCGGGCACCGGGTAGACCAGGGCGCGCACCAGATGGCGGCGCTTCTCGGCCAGCTCGTAGTACTCGCCGCGGAACGGGACGATCCGCACGCCGGGGTCGTCCCCGGCCAGCCGGGCGACGCGGTCGCTGTGCAGCCCGGCGCAGTTGACCAGCACCGCGCAGCGCAGCTCACCCGCCGAGGTCAGCGCGGTGACGCCGTCCCGGCGGCGGCCGACGGCCCGCAGTTCGGTGCCCGGCTTGAGCACCGCCCCGGCCTCCCGGGCCAGCCGGGCGTACGTCCTGGCGACGGCGGGGAAGTCGCAGATGCCGGTGGTGCCGATGTGCAGCCCGGCCAGGCCCGACACCTCGGGCTCGTACGCGGCGATGCCCGCCGGGTCCAGCTCGGTGACCGGTATCCCGTTCGCGCGCCCGCGCTCGGCGAGTGAGTGCAGCCCGGGCAGTTCGCCGCGGCCGGTGGCGACGATCAGCTTGCCCGTCACCTCGTGCGGGATGCCCTGCTCCCGGCAGAACTCCACCAGCTCGGCCGCGCCTTCGGTGGCGTACCGGGCCTTGAGCGAGCCGGGCCGGTAGTATACCCCGCTGTGGATCACCCCGCTGTTGCGGCCGGTCTGGTGGGCGGCGAAGCCGTCCTCCTTCTCCAGCACCGCGAGCCGCAGGCCCGGCCGGGCCCGGGTGAGCGCGTACGCCGTGGACAGCCCGACGATGCCACCGCCCACCACCAGTACGTCGAAGTCCTGTGCCACCGCTGCCCCTTCGCCGTCCGGACCCCGCCGTCGCGATCCTGCCACGCCGCCGGGGCCCGGTCGAGGGTGCCGTGCGCGCGGCCGGGCAGGGCCGTTCAGCCCACCGGGGCCGGGCTCCGCTCCCACGGCCAGCCGGCGTCCCGGCCCGCCTCCAGCAGCGGGATCAGCCGGAAGGCGGCGTCGCTGAGGCCGCCGAGGGCGTGCCGGTTGCCCGTCCCCGAGGGCATGGCGCCGGCCCGGTAGCCCGCCATGTTCCACATGTAGACCGGGACGTCCCTGGGGATCAGCTCGTCGATGTGGGTCTCCGGCATGCCGCCGTAGTAGCCGTGGCAGTTCGAGGGCAGCCAGCCCGGCCGGGTCTGCTCGTCGGTCACCACGACCACCCGGTCGTGGCCGGCGTAGTGCTGCTTCACGGCGGAGGGGATGTCGGTGCCGTCGATCCGGCCGAACCTCTCGATCAGGCGCAGTGCGCTGCCGCCCCTGGGGACCTCGACCACCTGGCTGGTCATGCCGAACTCGACCAGCGTCGGCGTCTCGGCCCGCAGCGCGAGCGCGGAGCCGAACACGGCGGCCTGCTCGGCGAGCGGGATGTCCGAGGTGTTGCGGGTGGAGAAGCCGTACCCGGGGAACATCGACGGCGACCGGTCGACCAGGATCAGCGTCCGGCCGGGCAGTGCGGGGACGTTGCGCAGCGACAGCGTGAGCGCCTGCTCCAGGGCCTGTGCCCAGCGCAGCGAGGGTGCGTGCTTGTAGGCGGCCCAGTAGCGGAACGGGAACTGCCGCGAGCGGGCGACCTCCGCCGGGTCGGCGATCCGCCGCGCGACCTCGGCCGCCACTGCGTCCGGCACCCCGGCGTGGTCGAAGTTGCGCAGGTTGCGGACCAGCGCCATCGTCCCCATCGAGGGGATGACGGCCTGCCAGACGGCGGCGTCCAGCGGGCCCTGCAGCCACCCGGCCAGCGCCTCCCAGGTCAGCCCGGCCGCGGCGAGCCGCTCGGGGCCGCCCTCGGCCGTCACGGCCGCCCGGCGCTCGCCGACCGGCAGCGCGAGCAGCGCGCGGTTGGCGCTCAGCACCCGGTCGCCGGCCGGCGGCACGGCCTCGTCGGGGTGGTGGCGGCGGTCCAGGGCGTACTTGAAGAGCTCGCCCTGCCAGGGCTTCGCCGGGTCCGGCGAGGGGTGGGTCAGCTCCAGGACGTCGCCGAAGCGGTAGCCCTTGGAGGCGGTGTCGTACTTGAGCAGCGCGCGGCCGTGGTAGAGCCGGCGGACGGCGTCGGCGATGCCGCGCTTGAGCGGCTGCGGCAGGCTGCGGCCGTACCGGGAGGTCCAGTACGCGAGCAGCTCGCCGGGCTCGTCGGGGCGCTGGAGCACCGCGTCGACGGCCTGCCGGGAGAAGCCGGGTGCCTTGGCGTCGAGCCGGGCCCGGGTGAACTCGGCGGCGCCGACCAGCGCCGCGGTGCGCAGCCCGCCCTCGGTGCGCAGCCAGCGGAGCAGGCCGAGCGTCCACCCGGGGTCGGCGACGGCGAGCTCGCGGACCAGCGAGGTGTAGCGGTCGTCGCGCTCGCCGCCCCGCTCGTAGAAGGTGTCCTGGCCCACGAGATTGGCGACGGCGAGCAGGAAGAGTTCGGACTTGCCCTCGCGCAGGAACCCGGTGCCGCCCTCGCGGGTGGCGGTGCGCTGCCCGGTGGTGGTCACGGGCGAGGCCGGAGCCGGGCGGGCCCGGCGGTTGTTGAAGCGCGACATGGTGAAGTCCCCCTGCTGACTGCTGACTGCTGAAGAAGGGGAAGGCGTGGCGCGGTGCGGTGTGCCCGAGATCGGGCCGGCCACGGGCCGGCTGTCGGTGGAGGTACATGTCGCGCGCTCTACCGTTGAGCTACCGGCGGCAGTCGCCTGCCGCCGCCCGGGATTCGAACCCGGAACAACGTGATCCCAGAAGTAACCCCCGCCTGCGCACCGGGCACACCGGCGCCATCGCCTCCCGAGATCAAGGTGGCGGCGGTCGTTGTGCTTCTGCTTCACCGCGCCGGTGAGGGCGCTCCACGGAGTAACCGCTGCCTACGCACCGGGAGGTGCGGAACTGCTGTTCGGATGTCTGATGTCCAGAGATCAAGGTCGGCTGAGGTGACAAAGCTGCTCTGGACCGCTGAGCTACACCGGCCTGGAGCCGGTGACGGGATTCGAACCCGCGACCTGCCCAATTAGGAGTTGGAAGTAACCTCTGCCTGCGCACCTGGACAGGAAGGACGATAGCCAGTGCGCGCCCGCACCCGCATCCGAATTACCTGGCCCCGGCCCGGTCGGCCGGTCAGGCGGGGGCGACCAGCATCGAGCGGGCGCGCTCGGTGAGTTCGCGGACCCGGCGCTCGCCCTGGAACGGCTCCAGCCGGCGGAGCATCTCCACCACGTACTCGCGGCTGCGCTGGGAGGAGATCCGGCCCGCCACCTCGACGGCGCGCTCGCCCGCCGCCACCGCCGCGTCCAGGTCGCCGGCCTCGGCCTCGGCCATCGCGGAGACCACCAGCCGCAGCCCGTGCGAGCGGACGTAACCCTCGGTCGGACGGGCCAGGGCCTCGCGGGTGAACTGGCGGACCTTGGCCGGCACGCCGAGGTCGCGGAAGCATTCGGCGGCGTCGGCGGCCAGCCGGTGGTAGGCGTAGAAGTCGATCCACGCCGGATCGGGATCCCCGGCGCGCGCCCGTTCAAGTGCGCTCTCCGCCGCGCCGAGCGCCGTCGCGCACGCCGCCGCATTGCGGGCCTTGGCCTGGGCCCTGGCCTCCACCAGGTGGAAGAAGCTCATCGTCCGGGCCGTCGCCAGCCCCCGGTTGCGCTCCAGGGCCGCCTGCGCGAGGTCCACCGCCTCCTCCGCGAAGCCCCGGTAGCCCGCCTGCAGGCTCATCGAGGCCAGTACATACCCGCCCAGCGGCACGTCGGCCGCCGCCCGGGCCAGGCGCAGGGCCTGGATGTAGTACCGCTGCGCCGCCTCGTGCTGTCCGGTGTCGAAGGCCATCCAGCCGGCCAGCCTGGTCAGTTCGGCCGTCGCGCCGAACAGCGCCCGGCCGACCGCGTCGCTGTACGAGGCCAGCAGCAGCGGCGCCGCCTCCACCCGCAGGCACTCCGGCACCATCGACGAACGCCAGTCCCCGCCACCGTACTTGGAGTCCCAGTGCCGGGCCTCGTGGGCCGCCTCGCGCAGCTTGGCGGCGTCCGAGTGGCCCACCCGGTACGAGCCCGGGTCGGCCGTCGTACGCGGCGCCTCACGGGCCACCGAGCCGTCCGCCGGGGTGATCAGCCAGCGTGAGACGGGCGTCGCGTACGCGGAGACCGAGAACGTCCCGGCCAGGCTGTCGCTCCAGCGTCCGCCGCCGGAGCCGCGCCGAAGGTCGAGGTCCACCCGCCACAGGTCGGTGGCCGAACGCACGGCCTCGGAGACCTCGCGCGGGAACGCCAGGCCGAGCTCCGGCGTCGGGTCGGTGTCGCCGAGCCCGATCTCCTCCAGCGGCACGGGCCGCCCGAGCTTGCCGCCGATCGCGGTGGCGATCAGATGCGGCACCGGACCCTGCGGCACCATCCCCTTGCTGACCCAGCGGGCCACCGAGGTCTTGTCGTAGCGAAGCGTCAACCCGCGCTGCGCACCGAGGTCGTTGACCCGTCGGGCCAGGCCGGCGTTGCTGATCTGGGCGAGGGACAGGAGCGTGCCGAGCCGTTCGTTCGGTCCACGTGGGCTGACGGTCATGGTGGCGGCGGCACCTCCTGCGGCGTTGTGCCCGGAACCCGGGCTGGGTCGGGCCGTGGCTGCTGTACCTAGAGTAGTCGGACGCGTTCCGAGGGTTAAGGGTCCGCATTCCGGATGGCGAGATCGTGCACCCGGGCCGATCGCGGTCGGCAGGGCGCGTCGGGGGGCGGGGGCGCCCGCCGAGCCGTGTGCCGGAGTGGTGTGCTCCGGTCCTGTGTCGATGTGCGCCCGGCCGTGCTCCCTGGCCCGACCGGCAGGTGGGCGATTCGCTGGTGCCTGTGGGTCGGCCCGCCGTCGAGGACCCGGCGGGTCGGGGGAACCGCTGCCTCGATCCCCGCGGGCGGCGGTGAAGTCCGGGAGGGCATGCGGATGCCCTCCCGGGCCTTGCGACGCCTTTCGGCCATTTTGCGATGGCCATGACATGGCGCCGCGGCGGGCGGTCCGGGCCGAGGAGGGGGAGGTCCGGGCCGCCCGGGCCCGCCGTTGCGGCGGGCCCGGAGCGCGGTCGGGCGCGGCTGAGCGGTGGTTGAGGGCGGCCGAGGGCGGCCCGGACGGCGGGCGGACCGCCCCGTGGACCACCCGGTGACCCCTGGCGGACCTCGCTGTGGACCTGGGTGGGCCGACCGGTGGACGGGCGGGTGCGCCGCGGTGGGCGGCCGCCACCGGGCAGGGCGGGGGTGCTCACACCTGCTCGCCTCAGGAATCCGACCCCGCAACTCCGGTCACGCGAGGCCGATCCGGTGGCACGATGTCTCCTGACGGTGTGCCGGATCACAGCGGACAGCCGCCGAACGGGCAGGTGCGACCGGGTGTGCCCGGCGGGTACGGCGAGCCGGGCGAGCCCCGGAGCGGCTCCGCGGGCGGGCTCCGCGGGCGGCACCGGAAGGCTCCCCCGCCACTGCCCGCCGGTCGGCCGACCGCCTGCGGACGGCTCCCCGGTGGACGGCTCCGGCGGACGACCGCCCGGTGGACGACCCGACGGTAGGCCCCGGCCTCCCCGGCGGTGATCGCTCGATCGGGTGAACTTCGACCGGACGGTTACTGCCCGCCGGAGGTCCCCTCCTCCGGCAGCCGCCCGCCGGGGCCCGCCTGCCCGACCGGCCGGCCGGGCAGGACGGTGCGCCGGGCTGGAGGTCCCTGGCAGGTGGAGGCGCGATGCGGTGGCTTACGGGCTGGAGCGGGGGCGCCCTCGGCGCTGGAACACCGGCGCGCGAAGCGCCGAGCGCCGTCCGCCCGATCGCCGCGCGCCCCCTGTGGGGCGGCGTCAACCCGCTCTGGGCCGTGGGCGACTGGCGGCCCGACGAGATCCGACTGGTCACCCTTCGCCCGGGCGCCCCGGCCGTGGTCAGTACCGGCCCCACCGCACCCGACCCCGTCGAGGACACCCCCGCCACCACCCGCCTCGCCGTCCTCGGCCACTGCGGAGCCTCCGACGTCGAACTCGCGGCCGGCCTCGCCGCCGCCCGCGGCGGCGCCGTCCGTCACCTCAGCGGCTGGCCCGGCAGCTACACCGTCGTCCTGCGGACCGGCCTGCGCAGCACCCTCCTGCTCACCGACCTGGCCGGCTCGCTGCCCGTCTTCCACACGCCCTGGTACGACGGCACCGCCTACGCCACCGCCGCGCTCCCGCTCGCCGACCTGGTCGGCGCACCGCTGGACACCGGCCACCTGGCCGCCCGGCTGGCCTGCCCGGAGTCACCGGAGGCGCTCGGCACCGGCACCCCGTACCTCGGCGTCCAGCGGGTACCGCCCGGCCATGTGCTCGGCATCCGCGGCGGGCGCCCGTACGTCGCCGCGTACGACGAGAACGACGAGCACGGCGCCGGGCAGCGCCCGCGCGGGGAGGCACCGGCCGTCCGGGAGCTCACCCGCGCGCTGCTGGAGGCCGTCCGCTCCCGGGTCCGCACCCCCGGCCACCCCGCCGGGGTGCCCGCGCCCGCGCCCGCGGCCCGGCCCCGCCTCGGCGTCGACCTCTCGTACGGGACGGCCTCGGCCACCGTCGCGCTGCTCGCCGCCGCCGTGCCGATCGGCCCCGGGCCCGCCGGACCCCGCACCGGGGCCCTGGTGCCGCACCCCGGCCACCGCGTCAGGACGGGTGCCACCAAGGGCTCCTGGGCGCGTGGGCCCGCCGGCGAGCCGAACGAACCGGAGCAGCTCGCGGCCATCACGCTGGCTGAGGTCGAGCTCGGTGCGGATGCCGGTGGGGCCGGTGCCTGTGCGGACGCCGAGGCCGGCGGCGGGGCGGACGCCTGGTCCGCCGCCCCGCACGAGAGCGCGAGCGACGACACCCGCGAGGGGGACGGAGCCGGCCCCGCGGGCGCGCCCCCCACCCCCGAGGCCCTGGTGCCCGGCACCCCCCGGCTGCGGCACACCGTCCTGCCCGCCACCGAGCGGACCCTCCCGTTCGCCGCGCTGGCCGCCGACGCCCCGTCCGGTCCGCTCACCGACGAGCCCGGCCCCGAGCTGATCTCCGCCGCCCGGGCCGAGGCCCGCTTCGAGGCCGGCGGCGCCGACCACCTCACCGGCTACGGCGCCCGCCAGGTACTGGACGGCCACCCGGCCCGCCTCGCCGACCTGATCCGGGCCGGCCGCCCCAGGGAGCTGCTGCCGCCGGTCGCCGCGCTCGCCGCGACCGACCGCGCGGTGGCCGGCGTCCTCGTCGGCGCGCTGCGCACACCCGTGACGGTGCTGCGGGCCGCGCACCGCCTCTCCCGGATCCGCTACGCCGACGCGCTGGACGACGCCGCCGTGAAGCTGACCCTGCGCCACGGCCGCACCGGGGCCGGCGGCGGGGCCGGCACGGCCGGCGCGCACTCCGCCGCCGACCTCGCGTGGTGCGTGCCGGGCCCGGCGGCCCGCTGGCTCTCCGACGACGCGCTGTCCGCGGTCGCGCTGCGCCTGCGGCTGGCCGCCCGCGGACCGGTGCCGAGAGAGCACCCGGGCGCCCGCCGCGCCCGGCACGCCCTGCACCGGCAGGCCGCCGCGTACCGCACGCTGGTCCAGGCCACCGAGCAGCCGGGCCAGCGGCTGCACGCGCCCTTCCTGGACAACCGGGTGGTCCGGGCGGCCCGCCTGCTGCCCGACGAGGTACGGCTCCAGCCCGGCGCCCGGCACGCCCTGCTGCACGCGGTGCTCACCGGCGCCGGCCGCACCGACCTGCCCGCCGACTGGGGCCGCGGCCCCCGGCCGGACCGCGTCGCCCCCGCCCGGGCGGGACTGCGCCGCGCGGCCGACGGGATCGCCGAGCTCTTCGACGATCCGCTGCTCGCCGAGGCGGGCCTGATCGACCTCGCCGCCGTCCGGCAGAGCCTGCGGCAGGCCGCCGATCCGGGCGCCGAACTGCCCCCGGCGGAGCTGGCCGGGCTGGCCGAGCTGGTCTCGACGGAGCTCTGGCTCCGCCGCGTCCGGGCCCGGCGGCACGGCTCCTGCTGGACAGGTCTGCCCCTCGCCGAACGCACCGCCCTCGCGGCGGCCCGCTTCGCGTGAGTCACGGCCGCCACCTCCACGCCGCCCGGCCCTCAAGCCAGCCCGCCCAGCCCAGCCCCCAGCCGCCCGCCCCGCCCGCCGCGGGCGGCGCGGCTCGGGGGAGGGGGCGGGCCGGCGCGGGATCATGGCGGATGCCCCTCCCGCCCCGAAATCCCCTGGAGGCCGTGGTGCCGATCCCGGAGCCGCCCGACCCCGCCGCCCTGCCCGTGTTCGGCGAGTCCCCCGTCGGCGGGCCACCGGGGATCCTGGCGGCCTGCGACGGCTCGGACGGCTCGCTCTGGGCACTCGCCCGGGCGATGACCGAGGCCGAACTGTTCGGGCTCCCGCTGTACGTGCTCGCGGTGGTGAACCCGGCCCCGGCCGGCTACCCGCCGGGGATGGCCGAGCTGGTGCACGAGAGCGTCGAGCGCTTGGTGGAGAGCATGGCGGACGGCCTGCGGCGGGCGACCGCCGCCGTGCAGGGCGCCCGCCCGGCGCCGTACAGGGGCGAGATCTCGCTGCACGTGGTGCTGGGCAACGTCATCGAGGTGCTGCTCGCCGCGACGGTCAAGCAGCACACCCTGGTGGTCGGCACCCGGGGCAACGGCGGCTTCGCCCGGCTGCTGCTCGGCTCGGTGAGTACGGCGGCGGTGCACCACGCGGCCTGCCCGGTCCTGGTGGTCCCGGCGCCGCCGGCCCGCTGACCAGGCCTTTCGTCCACCGAATCCGTCCACCGCAGCCGTTCACCGCAGCCGTCCACCGAAGGCGGCCAGGAACCGGCAGCGGCGACGGGCAGGGGGACGGCCCCGGGTGGCGGGAATGGGCGGAGATGGTTCACCGTTCACCCATTCGGCCCGTTTCGCCCCACCTCAGGAGTCACCCCGTCATGAAGGTCGAGATCTACTCGGACATCGCCTGCCCCTGGTGCTACATCGGAAAGCGACGCTTCGAGCAGGCACTCGCCGGCTTCGAGGGCAGGGCGGACGTCGAGGTGGTCTACCGCCCGTACCAGCTCGTGCCGGACGCCCCCGAGACGGCGACCCCGCACCGCGCCTGGCTGGCCGAGCGCTACGGCCCGCAGTCGGTGGCGATGGACGCCCGGGTGACGGAGCTCGGCCGTGACGAGGGCATCAGCTACGACTTCGACACCGCGCTGCACGTCAACACCCTCCGGGCGCACCGCCTGCTGCACCTCGCCGAGGCGGAGTACGGCGCCGCCGTGCAGGGCGAGCTGAAGGAGCGGCTGCTCAGGGCGCACTTCAGCGAGGGCGTGGACGTCGCGGACGTCGAGCGGCTCACCGAGATCGCGGTCGCCGCCGGGCTGGACGAAGCCCGGGTGGCGGCCTACCTGGCAGGCGACGAGGGCGCCGCCGAGGTGCGGGCGCAGCTGGCGGCCGCCCGGGAGCTGGGCATCAGCGCCGTGCCGACCTTCGTCTTCGAGGGGCGCTGGGCTGTGCAGGGCGGTCAGGAGACCGCGACCTTCCTGCGGGTGCTGGAGCAGGTCGCCGCCGAGACGTCGGGTGCGGCGCCGGTGCCGGCGCAGGCCGAGGCGTCCTGCGCGGACGGCGCCTGCGCCTGCTGACCCGCCCCGCCGTTCTCGTCCCGGCAGTCCCGGCAGTCCCGGCAGTCCCGGCCGCCGCCGGCCGCCGATGCCCGCTTCAGACGCACCTGAGGCGGGCATCGGCCCAGTCGGCCGCATTGACGATCGGCCAGGCCCCCGACACCGGGGTCACCACCAGCCGGATCGATCGCTGCCCGGCGAGCGGCACGTGCACCGGGACGGGTGCGTCGCCGGAGTGCAGCTCGGGCGAGGTCCACAGCGTGCGGCCGTCGCCGCCCTGCACGCTGAAGACGAGGTCACCGAGCTGAAGGGCGAGATCGTCCAGCCCGGCGACGGCGTCGAAGGACGTGCAGCTGCGGTTGAGGTCGATGGTGGTCGCCGACGGCGCGCGCATGGTGACGCCGTGCCGGTAGTGCCGGCCGCCCACCCGCAGTGAGCCGCGCTGCCAGAGCCAGTCGCCGCCGCGTCGGATGCTCGGGCCCGTGGCCGGCACCCGGCCGGGGCCGGGCGGGGAGAAGGGCAGGTTGTCGACCCAGAAGTCGGTCGGCGTGGGCGCGGGCGGCACCGTGGGCGTCGGCGTGACCACCGGCGGCGACGCCGACGGCTTGGGCACCTCCGGGGTCGGCGGCGGCGGAACGCTCGGCGCCGGTGGGGTGGGGACGGCCGCCGTCGGGGTCGGCGGAGCGACCACCGGCGCCGGGGTGGACGTCGGGCCGGGCTGCGGCGCCCGCGTCCGCGCAGGGGAAGGAGCGGGCCTGGCGGGCACGGCGCGGCTGGGCGTCGCGGTCACGGCCGGCGGGGCGGGCTTCGGCTCGGGCGTCGCGCTCGGCGGCGGCATCGGTGTCGGTGTCGGCGCGGCCGCCGCCGGGGCGGCTGCGGGAGGCGACGACGGTACGGCGGGGGCGGACACCACGGGCGCCGCCGCCGGCATGGGCGTGGTGGCGGGCGGTCCGGCCAGCGCGTACGCGGCGACCCCGGCCGCGGCGACCGCGGCGGCGGCGGCCAGGCCGGCCTTGGCCGCGATGCCCAGACCCTCGCCCGCCACCACGCCCATGCCGGCGCCGCCCGCTCCCGCGCCGCCACCGGCCGCAGCCCCGCCGGCCGCACTCCCGCCGGCCACACCGCCTCCGGCGCCACCGCCGGCGGTCACGGCGGCCGTACCCGCGGCCACGCCGCCGACTGCGGCACCCGCGCCGACGGCCGCCGCCGCGGCGCTGAACCCGCCCAGGCCGGCCCAGACCAGCACGCCACCGGGCAGCAGGGCGCGCAGCCCGGTGTTGATGTCCGCGAGTTCCAGGTAGGCCGCCGTACAGCGATCGCATTCCCTGAGGTGGCTGCCCACCTCCCCGGCGGCCCGCTTGCGCAGCGAACCCCGGGCGTACGCGCCGAGCCGGTTGGCGTACGCCGCGCAGCCCTGCTCCTGGCTGCCCGAGACGTGCGCCTGAAGGAAGGCGGCGGCGAGCCGGTCGCGCGCCCGGTGGGCCTGGACGGCGGTGGCGTTGGCGGTCTTGCCGATCAGCACCGCGACGGTCTTCGGGGCTTCCCGCTCGACCTCGGTGTGCCAGAGCACCAGCCGGTCCTCCTCCGGCAGTTCGACGAAGGCGCGCATCACCATCCGCTGGTCGGCCAGGGCCATCGCCCAGGCGTCGGCGCCGGGGTCGGCGAGGTCCGGGTCGAGGACGGCGGCCGAGCCGTGCGCGAAGGAGGTGAAGTCGTCGACGAGTTGCTCGCGCCGCTCGCTGCGGGACCACGCCGCCGCGACGTTGCGCACGGCCGTCAGCAGGTATGCGCGGACCGCGAACTCCGGGCCCTTGCCCGCCTTGAGCGCCTGGAGCGTACGGGCGAAGACCTCACCCGCGAGGTCCTCGGCGGTGAAGCTGTCCCGGCAGCAGGTACGGGCGTAGCGGCGCACCGACTCGGCGTGCCGGCGGTAGATCTCCTCGTACGCCGCCTCGTCCCCGGCGCGGACCAGGGCCGTCAACTCGGCGTCGGAGGGCGGGCGCTCGCCGTCCACGGGGTCGGCGGGGGCGGGGACGGTCGCCCGGGCGGGCCGGGTCGCCGGGTGGCCCGCGACGAAGGCCTCCGGGATCACGCCGCCCCGTCCGGCCGGGGCCTGGCCGGGCACCCGTGCGGAGACGGGGCCGGCGAGCGACTCGCGGCCGCCCCGGATGCCGCCCTGGTCGGGCACCTGACCAGGAATGGCGGGCCCGCCGACGGCTGATCCGCCCGCCGGGATTCCGGAGCCGGTTCGACCGCCGGCGCCGCCCTGGCCACCGGTGCCGCCGGACCCGCTCAGCGGCATGCCGGGCGGACCGCAGGCCGGGCCGGGCGCAGGGCCGTCGGCCGGGCCGGGCGCAGGGCCGTCGGCCGCCCCTCCCACCCCTGCCGACCCGGCCGTACCGTCAGCAGGTCCCGTGGACGGCGCGGTGGACGGGCCGTCAGCTCCGCCGGCCGCCGAGCGCCCGAAGTCGAGGCCGTAGCCGTGGTCGTTCTGTTCCTCGGCGCTCACCGCGGCCCCCAGCATCCGTGTCGACCCCCGTGTCGTAGTGGGCCGAACACCGCTGCGTGGGCGCGGGGCACCCCGACACCGGGCGCCGACCGCGCGTGAAGGGTGCGCATCGGTACATTGGCTCCAACCACGGGCAAAGGATGGCATAGCGCAGAGTGGTGTGGTAGCCGGATCGGCCCGGGCCCCACTCTTCCGAGGGGCCGTCGGGGATCTGTTCGGGTCCGCTCGGCGGTGGACCCGCAGGCGCGGGTGACACAACCGGGGGCCGGGCGGGAGTCCGCCCGGCCCCCCGGTTCTCAGCGGGCGCGCAGCCCGTCCAGCAGTATCTCCAGCAGCCGGTCCGCCGGGGCCGCCGGCGGTCGACCGGCGCCGGTCCGGCCGGTGGCCGGCATCGCGTACCGGTCGGCATCGGCCTGATCCCCGGTCAGCTGTCCGGCACCCGGCCGGGGCTGCGTCCCTGAGCCCGCCGCGCCGCGCGTGGCGTGCACCGGCACCGATGCGGTCAGCACCAGCACCACGTCCGAGACCGTGACGCCCGGGCGCAGTTCTCCCGCCGCGCCCGCCCGGGCCACCAGCGCCGCCAGCAGTTGGAGCAACGGACGGGGGTCGGCGTCGCCCGGCTCCGCCGGATCGCCCACCGACCCGGCGCCCGACCCGGCGCCCACGACGGAGCCGGCGGGCCGCGCCTCCAGGCCGCGCTGCTCGGGCACCCGCCCGATGTCCGCCGCGTACCGGAACGCCTCCGGCGGCAGCAGCCGCCCGGCGCCGGTGCCCACCGCCCGCGCCAGATACCCGGCCAGCGCCTCCCAGGGGCCGGCGTCGCCGTACAGCGACTCGCGTGCCTGGGCGGTCAGCCAGCCGACCTCCTCGGCCGCGATCCGTCGGACCAGCACCTCCTTGCTCGGGAAGCGCCGGTACACCGTGCCGACCCCGACGCCCGCGCGCCGCGCGACCTCCTCCATCGGCGCGCCGTAGCCGAACTCGCCGAACACCTCGCGGGCCGCCCGCAGCACGCTCTCCAGGTTCCGCCGGGCGTCCACCCGCAGCCGGGTCCCGGCCGGAGGCGTCCCGGGGTCCTCGACCGTCCGGCCGCCGCCCTGCGCCGACTCCTGCCGCGCCGGCTCCCGCGGCGGTGCACCCTGCCGCACCGGCTCCGGCCAGGCCGGCTCCTGCCGCACCGGATCAGGACCTCCGCCCGGTTCGGGCCAGGCCTGCTCCTGGCGCAGGCCCTCCCGGTACGCGTACGAGACGCCTTCGTACCCGGGCGTCCCGGCCGGGACGCGCTGCTCCGGCACCCCACCCTGGTCGGCGCGTGACGAGCCCGCCCGCCCCAACAGTCGCTCCTGCTCCATCATCCCAACTCTCCCCCGCAGGGCGCCCGATCCCGGACCCCTGCCCTCACCCGCCCCTGCACCCCCCCGGGTGCGGCTCCGCCCGCCGTCCAGACCTGGACCGGCGTTCCGAACCCGGGCGGAACGGCGGTCGCGGCGCGGCTGCGTTCCGTCTGCGGACTTCGTCCGGGACATCCCTTCCCCGGAACGCCCCTCCGCAGTCGGGGTCTGCGCCCACGGTAGAACAGGCCGTAGCGGCTGCTCTACGGTGCGTTGCGCCCGATCCCGGCCGGCAGAAACGCTGCAGCAGCACAATCCGACCATAGTTCACGGGAGTTCGTGGCCGAAAGTGCGTCGGAAGGCACCACATCCGCACGTCTGTCCCTGTCATGTCACATCAGTCCCAGTGGATCCGGTACGGCCTGTGGACAAGAGGGGCCGCGGCAGGGCGTCATGGTTGCGTGAAGCAGGTCACATCGGCAGGGGGTGCCCCCATCAGAATCCTGATCGCCGGCGGCGGCTGCGCCGGGATGTCCGCCGCGCTACGGCTCCAGCGCGGCCTCCGCGACCGGCTGCGTACCGGCCGTGTCGAGATCACCGTGGTCGAACCGCAGCCCTATCTGACGTACCACCCGCTGCTCGCCGAGGTCGCGGCCGGCTCGATCGACCCCCGCCACGTGGTGGTGCCGCTGCGCAGCGCGCTGCCCGGCTGCCGGGTGCTCACCGCCCGGATCACCCGGATCGAGCACGCCACCCGGCGTGCCTGGGCGGACGCCGCCCAGCCGGGGGAGCCCGCGGTGCCGGTCGAACTCGACTACGACGTGCTGGTGGTGGCGCCCGGCTCGGTCTCCCGGACGGACCCGGTGCCGGGCCTCGTCGAGCACGGGTTCGGCTTCTCCACCGTCGGCGAGGCCGTCAGCCTGCGCAACCACGTCCTGGAGCAGCTCGACCTGGCCTCCTCCACCCGCGACCCGGCCCTGCGCCAGGCCGCCCTCACCTTCGTCTTCGTCGGCGCTGGCTACGCCGGCGTGGGGGCGCTCGCCGAGCTGGAGGACATGGCCAGGTACGCGGCGCGGGGGTACCACAACCTCGGTCCCGAGGACCTGCGCTGGGTACTGGTCGAGGCGGGGCCGCGGATCCTCGCCGAGGAGTCCGGCGAACTGGCCGCGCACACCCTCTCGCAGCTGCGCGAGCGGAGCGTCGACGTCCGGCTCGGCACCCGGCTGGAGTCCGCCGCCGACCGGCTGATCGTGCTCTCGGACGGCAGCCGCTTCGAGGCCCGCACGCTGGTCTGGACCGCCGGTGTCAGGCCCGCGCCCGTGCTGCGCGACACCGATCTGCCGCTGGACGCGCTCGGCCGGGTCCGCTGCCTGGCGACCCTGCAGGCCGTCGGGCGGGACGGGCTCGCGCTGCCCGGCGTCTGGGCCGCCGGGGACTGCGCGGCGGTGCCCGATCCGAACGCCGGCGGCGCACCCTGCGCCCCGAACGCGCAGCACGCGTTCGCGCAGTCCGTGCTGCTGGCGGAGAACGTGATCGCGGTGCTGGACGGTGGCCGGCCGCGCGCCTACCTGCCGGACCGCGCCGCCTGCTCCACCTCGCTCGGCCTGGGCCGGGGCGTCGCGCACACCCGGCGCGGCCGGGTCACCGGACGCCGGGCCTGGCTGCTGCACCGGGCGCGGCAGCTGCGTCGGCTGCCCAGTGCGGACCGGCGGGTGCGGGTCCTGACGGATTGGCTGCTGGCCGCGCTGTTCACCAGGGAGATCGTCTCGCTGGGGACGGTGGAGCACCCGAGATCGGAGTTCGAGGCGGGCTTCGCGAGCGGGAGCGGCGGCGCCGGGAAGCGGGACCGGCGCTGAGACGACGACGGGCCGACACTCGCGCGACTTCCGGAATCGGCCCCCCGCCTGACAGGATCTGCCCAACCAAGTCATTACGCCGTGTGCCACGGTGCACACATGAAGTGATGACATGCCCGGAACCCGAGGAAGCGGCCGTCGTTTGAACCTCATGCGCTGGAGCGCCCGGCTCACCGGAGCACCTTGGCGTGCCGTCACCCCACCGGGCCCGGCCACCGCCACCGCCCAGGGCGGCACGAACACCGCGGCGGCCGCCGGGACGGGCGAGCCGGTGATCGTGCCCGGGCCACGCGACCCGAGCGGCTCCGGGCACCCGCGCGAGCTCCACGAGCCATACGACCTGCGCGAGGTGCTCGGCCGGATCCCCGCGCCCGTCGCCGTCACCCACGGGCCGCTGCACCTGCTCGGCTACGCGAACCGGGCGTACCACGACCTCTTCGGCGAACGCCGCACCGGACTGCCCGCCTGCGACGCCCTCCCCGAGCTCAGGACGATGGGCGTGCTGCCGCTGATGGACCAGGTCATCCGCAGCGGCCGCCCGCGCAGCGTCAAGGCCCGCTGCATCCTCGGCCTCAACGGCAACCGCTACTACAACGTCTCGTGCGTCCCGCTCGGCGCCGAGGAGAGCGCCGGCCCGGCCGGCGACCCGGCCCCCGTCGGCGTACTGATCTTCGCGGCGGAGGTCACCGACCAGGTGCTGGCCGCCACCCGGTTGCGGGAGGCCGAACGCCGCCAGCGCGAGGCCGCCGTCACCCTCCAGCGCAGCCTGCTGCCGCAGAAGCTCGACCAGCCCGCCGACCTCAGGGTCGCCGCCACCTACCAGCCCGGCGGCAACGAGGCCGCGGTCGGCGGCGACTGGTACGACGTCATCGCGATCGACGGCGGCCGGACGGCCCTGGTCATCGGGGACGTCATGGGCCGCGGCCTGCGGGCGGCCGCGGTCATGGGCCAGCTGCGGACGGCCGTCCGGGCCTACGCCCGCCTCGACCTGCCGCCGCACGAGGTGATGCGCCTGCTCGACGGCCTCGCCATGGAGATCGACGCCAATCAGATCGCCACCTGCACCTACGCCGTCTGGGACCCGGAGCGCCGCACCCTCACCTACGCCTCGGCCGGCCACCTCCCGATGCTGCTGCGCTGCCCGGACGGCGCCGTCCTGCGCAGCGAGGAACAGAACGGCCCCCCGCTGGGCACCGGTGGTGGTGTCCACCTCTCCCACACCCTGCGCCTGCTGCCCGGCACGACCGGCGTCCTCTATACGGACGGCCTGGTGGAGCGCCGGGACGAGGACATCGACCAGGGTCTCGACCTGCTGGCCAGAACCCTCGGCGGAGCGGTGGGAGCCCCGGACGTGATCTGCTCCCGCCTGCTCCGGGCGATGGGTGTCACCGCCGAGCACGACGACGACGTGGCGGTGCTGGCCTTCCACCTGCCGGCCGATCCCGAGAGCGAGCAAGATCGGTGCGAGCAGGACACGTGCGAGGCCGCTGAGAGCCTCCCAGTCGACATCCATCCGTCACTTGACTCACTCTCCCGCGAGGTCTAGTGTTCTCCGAGCTGCCTGACAGGGAGAACCGGACGCGCGAATCGCACGGACGGTCCCGGGGTGGCCACTCCTTCGAAACACCACTCAGCACCAGCCCCGGGCTGCGCCTCGTCGCATCCCGGCGCGAATTGCTGCGCGGAATTCACGAGTGCGGTCGGATTCGCTTTTCGGAGCGGGCCTCGGCTAAAGTTTGGGACGTCGGACAGGCCGTCAGGTCGGGCCCGGCAAAGCCTCCTGGGGCTGGGAA